>JAMWZA010000006.1:0-17668 GCA_024305105.1 Marinoscillum sp. | reverse complement strand
GATGAGAGAAAGAATAACCACAAAATTTATGGAATGAGCCCAGGTCCCCGATAGCTCTAATCTAGTAACTCTATACACTTCGAGTTACTAGTCACTAGCTATTCATAAACCATATAAAAAAGAAAAACCCAACCAATGGCCGGGTCCTTCTATCCTCTTCATATATAAATTCTTAATTGAGACTAATAAGCTCTTTTGCCGTTTTCCCAGATTGCAAACGATTTTTCATCATCGAATGTATCTTGGTCATACTTTCCAACTTGTCTAGCCGTGAATTCAATATTTCCTGATTAACTCCAGAGCGTTCAAATTGGTTTAAAACATGTTTCTTAATTACCGTCAGACACTGCAGGTATTCATTGTGCTCACGTAATTCTAGGTTGTTAACTTCCGCTAGGTAGTCCAGGTAAGTGTAGTGTTGCTTCATGTTAATTAGCTGGTTAAGTTGAAACAATAAATGACTATTAGTGGCGGATTGTGGAGAAAAGGTAGTCATTTACTGCAAACGAAAAAAGACCTCTACCACTTTTTTAAAGCACAATTAACACACAATATTAACAAAAACACTTTAACACATTGACTTACAATAAATTATACTATCTAATTTTTAGTGAAGAATTAATCCTAATAACGTTTATTTAAACATCTAATAACATCAATTATATCCCTTCACGGTTTCTGACCAAGTCTATGAATTGATCAATATCCAGTTTTTTAGCCAGAATGGTTTTACTCTCATCGAGAAGAAACACCTGAGGCGTACTTCGCACATTGTAGTAAACCCTAAAGTAACTTTTACCAGATGGGTCAATGGCATGAATCCACTCTGGATTAGCATCAGCCACAAACTCTTTCCAACGCGGCACATCTGTCGTAGTGCACAATGCAAATATCTGAATACCCAGCTCGTATAGTTCGGCATCCATCTCTTCCAGTTTTTTGATTGACTTTTTACAATGCCCACAATCCGGATCGTATATAAATAGCAAAGTATATGGAGCCGGTATCTGATCTAGGTAAATCGGCTGCATCAGCGTGTCCACTATTCCCTCGATTGGTGGCGCTTGTTTTCCAATAAGGCTATGTTGCAAATAGGCAACCTCTTCATTCAACTGTGTTCGGTACTCTTCAGTAATCCAGTCTGCTCTTCCTGTGAGGTAATAACTTTTAGCTAAATGAATCATTACGGCATCCATTCCCATTACTTTAGACTCTGCATACTTCTTAAACATTGTTACCAGCCAGTAACGAAACATCTCCTCATTACTATCGATTTTATCAAACAGCTGATCAAGCCCCTGATTAATGGAGTCTGGCGACTGAATGAGTACTCGATCGAAATATTCCATGACCTTGGAGTGAAGCAATGGCGTTCTCAACAAACTAGAATTCGAAAGGTCTATGTCATCGAAATAATGCTCCTTTATATAGTGGTACTGCTTGACTCTCCTAATAGAGTCAGATAAATCATCATAAGACGGAGGAACAACTCCCCCCATCAGACTTAAAAACTCCGAAGTAAATAGAACCTGATTTTCCTCTATGAGTTCTTGACGGTAATCTGTCATTTTCAATCCTAGAGACGAAATCTGCTGCTGTAGCGTAATGGAATCTACACCAGATGCCTGCTCCAATTCAGCCAGCAGTTCCCGCTGCTCCTTCTGCAAGCCAATCATTTCTACCTGAAAAGCTTTAAACAATTCATTTTCTTCACTTCCCTCTATATTCAATTCACCGAAAGGATTCTTAATTGATGTTTCGAGACGATATTCACCTGATTCTAGAATAAACTCAAAGTAGAACGAAGGAGAATAAAGAAAATAGACTCCCTCTGTAGCCTCTGTTTCCAAAATGAACTTTTCATTTTCAACCGCCAGTGTATCCAATAAATACTTTTGGTTCCCAAAATGATATCCTACATATATGATTGTGTCTTTATAATCGTTAACTTGAAAGTCAATCACTGACTGAGCTCGTACTTCATATACACTGAGTAGTGTCACAACCAAAGAAAGAAATATCTTCATAGCCTGCTTCATAGATCGCCAAAGATAAATTGGTAAAACGAACTGATCATTGAAAAACTTACAATCAATCATTCTTTTGCCATACATTTTATCGATTTAACAGTGAATTATGCGCTTCATTGAATAAGTCGCAAAACGTACCCTCTATTTTTTCTATATTTTGAAATAATTCAATCAATCCGCAACAATATTGTCAATATTAAAATATTGTTTGGTTAATCATTCATTTTAATACTTTTTATTTTATCTCTGTCTTAAAATTCAGTATTTTTAGGGTTGGTTTAACGTTAAAAGCATAATTATTCATGTCAACTAAAGGACTGTATACCAAAGAGTTAGAGCACGATTCATGTGGAGTTGGTTGCGTTGCGGATATTAGTAATAAGCCCACGCATAAGACAGTGAAGGATGCGTTGACGATGTTAGAAAACATGGAGCACAGAGGTGCTACCGGTAGCGACGAAAATACAGGTGATGGAGCTGGAATTTTAGTACAGGTTCCTCACCAGTTTTACAAAATGGAGTTGGGTAATTTCGGAATAGAGTTGCCTGAAAAAGGATCATACGGTGTAGGGATGATTTTCTTCCCAAAGCACTACCAGGTGAGAGAGGAATGCCGCAAGGTATTGAACAACTGCCTTAGAGATTTGGGATTAGAACTCATAGGGTATCGTTTAGTCCCTGTAAATGAGCAAGTACCCGGTCATGAATCCAAAGCAGCCGAGCCATACATCGAGCAAATTTTCATTAAGGTCACAGAAGAACTTAGTGAGGAAGAACTGGAACGTAAACTCTTCGTTCTTAATAATTATGCCACGCACGAAATCAAGAACAAAGTAGTCAGCCAAAATGGTGACTTCTATATTTGTAGTCTTTCCGCTCGTACAGTCATCTATAAAGGACAGCTCAAGACTGAACAAGTTTCCCAATACTTTCATGACTTGCAGAATAAGGAGTTTAAGTCGGCTTTTGCCATTGTACACTCCCGATTCTCCACCAATACCTTCCCTAACTGGAAGCTCGCACAACCATTTAGATACCTTGCCCACAATGGTGAAATCAATACCATCCGTGGTAATGTCAATAAAATGAAGTCCAAAGAGGCTAACATGTCCTCACCTCTTTTTTCCGATAAAGAACTTCAATGGTTAATGCCAGTAACCGATCCAGCTAACTCGGATTCGGCAAACCTGGATGCACTGATTGAATTACTCGTATTGGGAGGTCGGTCTCTTCCACATGTGATGATGATGCTGGTACCAGAAGCCTGGCAGGATAATTCACAGATGGAAGCCATGAAAAAAGCTTTCTACAAGTTCCACGCTGCAATCATGGAGCCATGGGATGGTCCTGCAGCACTTTTCTTTACCAATGGCAAGCAAATTGGAGCCACGCTGGACAGGAATGGTTTACGACCGGTGCGTTACTGTGTCACCAAGGACAACCGTCTAATAATGGCGTCAGAAACAGGCGCTTTGCCAGTGAAGCCAGAGAATGTATTGGAAAACGGACGACTGCAGCCTGGTAAAATGCTTTGGTTGGATCTTCCTAACAACAAGCTTTATAAGGACGAAGAAATAAAGAAACAAATCGTCGAAAACAAACCATACTTCGACTGGATCAAACAACAACGTATCAAACTCAGACTACTGCCAGACCCTGAGATTGAAGAAGAGAAAGTAAGTAAGGAACTACTCAAAAAACAGTTAAAAGCTTATGGCTATTCTCAGGAAGATCTGAAGCTTACAATTGCTCCGCTTGCTGAATTGGCCAAAGAACCTGTGGGGTCTATGGGAGCAGATGCACCACTGGCAGTACTATCCAGACAGAGTCAGCATATTTCTAACTACTTCAAACAATATTTCGCTCAGGTCAGTAATCCACCGATTGACCCTATTAGAGAGCGCTTGGTGATGTCATTATTCACCAGAGTGGGAGAATCATTAAATATTCTAGACGAATCTCCTGAGCACACGAAGCAGATACACATCTCTCAACCCGTCCTTTCTAAAGAAGACTTTTACAAGCTTACCAATCAAAAAGAACTGGGTTTTGATTACGCCATTGTTGATGCCACTTACAAACCAAATGAAGTTGATCTTCAGACAGCACTGAAGCAAGTTTGTGAAGAAGCTAAACTAGCGGTAGAAGGTGGTAAAAAAATCATTATCGTTTCTAATAGAAATATTAGTGAGGACCGAGTGCCAATCCCTACGCTATTATCGATAGGTGGAGTTCACCATCACCTCGTTCAACATAACATCAGAACCAAAGCAGGACTGATTGCTGAAGCAGGCGATGTTTGGGAAACACACCATTACGCAACGGTAGTTGGATATGGTGCCAGTGGAATATATCCTTTCAAAGTCTATGAAGTCATTAAAGACCTAATGGATGATGAGAAACTTGATAACTCTGTATCTCTGCAGAAATATTATGAAAACTACGCCACAGGCGTCGGTGGAGGTTTATTGAAGATATTGTCCAAGATGGGTATCTCTACCCTTCAGTCATACCAATCTGCACAGATTTTCGAGTGCGTCGGTTTAGGATCTGAAATCGTCAATACTTGCTTTAAAGGTACTGTGAGCAGAATTGAAGGTCTAACCTTCGAAGACCTTGAGAAAGAATGTTTAATCAAACATCACACAGGGTTCTCTTCTGACAACAAACTGCTAGAAATTGGTGGTTATTTTCAATGGAAACGAAACGGAGAAGCACACTTACTGAATCCTGAAACGATTCACTTGCTACAGAAATCTACTTCCCTGAAAGATTATGGTCTTTGGAAGAAGTACTCCGAAGCGGTGCATGTCCATCAGGAAAACACCATAACTGTCAGAAGTCTATTTGAATTTAAGAAACGAAGCTCCATACCAATTGAAGAAGTAGAACCAGCCAGCAATATCATGAAACGATTTGCAACTGGAGCAATGTCATTTGGGTCGATTTCACACGAAGCTCATTCTACTTTAGCTATTGCCATGAACCGTATTGGCGGAAAGAGTAATAGTGGAGAAGGAGGAGAAGACGAAATTCGTTTTGCTAGGAAGCCTAATGGAGATTGGGAACGATCTGCAATCAAACAAGTAGCATCTGGACGATTTGGAGTAACGAGTAACTACCTGAAAGAAGCAGAAGAGTTACAGATAAAAGTTGCTCAGGGAGCCAAGCCAGGTGAAGGTGGGCAGCTACCAGGTCACAAAGTAGACGAGTGGATTGCAAAAGTAAGACACTCTACTCCTGGAGTGGGATTAATTTCCCCTCCTCCACACCACGATATTTATTCGATTGAGGATCTAAAGCAGCTAATCTATGACTTAAAAAATGCCAACAGGCACGCTCGGGTCAATGTGAAGCTGGTGTCAGAGGCAGGTGTTGGAACAATTGCATCGGGTGTGGCCAAAGCGAAAGCCGATGTGATCATGATCTCAGGAGCTGATGGAGGCACTGGAGCTTCACCACTGAGTTCTATTCGTCACGCAGGTCTTCCATGGGAAATAGGACTGGCAGAAGCGCACCAAACACTTCTGAAAAATAACTTAAGAAGTAGGGTGACCGTGCAAACAGATGGCAAGCTAATGACTGGTAGAGATATCGCCGTTGCTTGTTTGCTGGGAGCTGAAGAGTTCGGTTTTGCAACCACAGCGCTGATAGTAGAAGGCTGTATCATGATGCGAAAATGCCACTTGAATACATGCCCTGTAGGTATTGCTACTCAGAAACCGGAGTTGAGAAAGCTATTCACTGGTAATCCAGACCATGTGGTGAATTTTTTCACCTTCCTGGCGGAAGAATTAAGGGAAGTGATGGCAGAGCTCGGGTTCCGCACCATCAACGAAATGGTCGGACAGTCTCAAGTACTAAAAGTGAAATCAGAATTGAATCACTGGAAACTGAAAAACATCGACTTCTCTCCTATCCTTCATCAGGTGAGCGTTCCGAGTTCTTTCGGTCAGTACAAGCAAATTGATCAAATCCACGGTTTGGAGAAAGTACTCGATCGCAAATTGATCGAAGATTACATCAAGAAAGGATACAATAACAAAGAGTATAAAATTGTTAATGTGGACCGATCTGTTGGAACAATGCTTAGCCATGAAGTATCAAAGCTTTATGGAAGCAAAGGAGTCCAAATGAATCAGTTCAATATCAAGTTTACCGGATCTGCAGGGCAGAGCTTTGGAGCATTTCTTGCCCCAGGCATCAATTTCGAATTGACTGGTGAAGCTAATGATTACTGTGGAAAAGGCCTGTCTGGTGGAACCATTGTGGTCCGCGTACCAGAAGAAGCCACATTCCAACCAGATCAAAACATCATCATCGGTAATGTGGCCTTTTATGGAGCAACGTCGGGTAAAGCCTACATTAACGGTACAGCTGGTGAGCGTTTCTGTGTAAGAAACTCTGGTGTGGAAACCGTTGTTGAAGGTGTTGGAGATCACGGGTGTGAATACATGACTGGAGGTAAAGTGGTTATCCTTGGTGAGACAGGTAAAAACTTTGCGGCTGGTATGAGTGGTGGTATTGCCTATATTTTCGATACGGCAGACACCTTCAAAGATCACCTAAATCCAGAAATGGTCAGTTTGGACCCTCTGGATCAGAATGATATCGATTATCTAAAAGCAGAAATCAAAGCGCATTCAGAGTTCACAGGTAGTAAACTGGCAACGAGCATCATAGACGACTGGGATCACATGTCGCAGTTCTTTGTGAAAGTCATGCCTAATGACCTAAAACGTGTATTGGAAGAAAAGAATCAAAAAGAAAAAGTAGCATAATGGGAGCAGTAGACGGATTTTTAAATTATAAGAGGGAATTACCAGAGACGCGTGACCCTCAATCTAGAATTGAAGACTATCAGGAAATCTACCAGCCGTTCTCGGACGAAAAGAAAAATGAACAGGCTGCAAGGTGCATGGACTGTGGCATTCCTTTTTGTCACAGCGGATGTCCTCTAGGAAATCAAATCCCTGACTTCAATGACGCTGTATTCCAAAAGGATTGGGAAAGTGCTTACGACATCCTGACATCCACCAATAACTTCCCTGAGTTTACAGGGCGCATATGCCCTGCACCATGCGAAGGGTCATGTGTTCTGGGAATTAACAAAGATCCAGTAGCTATTGAATTGATTGAGAAATCAATCATTGAAAAAGCATTTGAACTTGGACTGGTAAAGGCAAATCCTCCAAAGCACCGTACTGGCAAGTCAGTTGCTGTAATTGGATCAGGACCAGCAGGATTAGCCGCAGCTTCACAGCTCAATAAGGCGGGACACAATGTAACCGTTTATGAACGAGCTGACAAAATAGGTGGCTTGCTTCGCTACGGTATTCCAGATTTCAAATTAGAGAAATGGACGATCGACAGACGTCTAGAGGTAATGGAAGCAGAAGGCATCGTGTTTAAGACCAAGTCCAATGTTGGGGTAAATGTGGATGTCAACCAATTGAAAAGTGAGTTTGACGCCATCCTACTTTGTGGTGGATCTACCGTTCCAAGAGACTTACCTATCCCAGGTAGAGACCTGAAAGGCATTCATTTCGCGATGGATTTCCTATCTCAGCAGAACAAGCGAGTATCTGAAAACCCAGAAGTACGCTTCAACCATAAAGGGGAAGAGCTGCCAGCTGAGTTATTGGCTACTGATAAAAATGTGATCGTAATAGGTGGTGGTGATACCGGATCTGACTGTGTGGGCACATCTAACAGACACAAAGCCAAATCGGTAACTCAAATAGAGTTATTGTCCAAACCACCGGAATCAAGAACTGAAGCAAACCCATGGCCGGAATGGCCAATGACCCTCAAAACTTCTTCTTCTCATGAGGAAGGTTGTGAAAGAGACTGGGCGGTATTGACCAAAGAGTTTATTGGAAACAAAGCCGGAGAGCTCACGGGTCTGAAAATCGTAGACATCAAATGGGGTGAAAATGGTATGGAGGAAATTCGTGGTACGGATAGAGTCATTCCATGTGATCTGGCGCTTCTTGCGGCAGGATTTGTACACCCGGAAAAAGTCGGAATGCTTGAGCAGCTTGGACTGGAAGTAGATGGTAGAGGTAACGTCCAAACGACCAACTATGCAACAAACCAAAATGCTATCTTCAGTGCCGGCGATATGCGCAGAGGTCAATCACTTGTTGTCTGGGCTATTTCAGAAGGACGAGAAGCTGCTAAGGTTGTGGATGAATTCTTAGAAGGTTCTTCTAAGTTGCCATCAAAGTCTAAATCATTTTATGAGCTAGCTTAGGTCACGTATTTCAAAGTCATCACCTCTCCCATACCGTGTAAGGTCTGACATGAAATAGTGTTCCAACGTATTTACATCTTTTAACTTGAAATCCTCGGGTGGCAACACTTCGAGGATTTCGAATTCATAGCGTTCGCCGTAGTTAACCAACCAATATTTGTGCCCTGCCCTCAAACTACTATAACTGATTCCCGCCATTTAAACTTTATTAGTTTTTTGGTATAATTGAGTTAATTTTAAAGAACTTTTCAATCCGACTCAAAAAACATTAAAATTGAGAGGAAATAAAAACCTAACCATTGTAAAAATGAACAAACCCATGCGATTTACCTTAACGCTCTTTGTTTCAGCTATATTTCTTTCAACCATGATCAGTTGTGGTGGTGGATCTTCTAAATCTTCTTCGGAGGAAGCTGCTTTTGAGGAAGCTGAAAAGAAAATAGTTACAGATATGGATCAGGTGATCCATGATCTACCTTCTCCGACGGAGGTTCCTTACCTTTTGCAAGCTACTGGAGCTGATTACAACAAAGAAATCATCAACGATCTGGAAAGATTACCTAAGTACCTGACAAACGAAGATGAGTCTGCACTTAACCTGGGCATCTATGCGACAGATATGGGCTACCTAATTTCTTACCAAAAGTTGGAGGAAGCTACTGATTATTTGGAGTCGGCTCAAAAATTAGCTGAAAGCCTTGGAGTAGCGTCAGTTTTTAGTGTTGCTACAGTGGAGAAGTTCCAAACGAACCTCGACAATCCTGACTCACTTAACAAAATCCTGACTCAATCCATCACGGATGTTGAAGACAGACTAGAGAGTGCTGACAGAGTTTCCGTTGCAGCATTGATTCTTGCTGGGTCTTTTATCGAAGGGCTTTACTTGGCGGTTGAAGTAATCGAAACTTATCCAAAAGATGTATTGGATGAAGACACAAGAAACTTGATTCTTGAACCATTGGTGAAAGTGGTACTTGATCAGGAGAAGCCACTTTTAGATGTGATCGGCTTAATGAAGGATTTACCGGAAGATGACATCATCAACCACATGATCAACGAATTGGAAATTTTGAGAGTTCTTTACGAAACGGATCTTGCTGAAGTAGAGGAAAAAATCGCTAATAATACAGGAGATTTCGTATTAACTGAATCTACTCTAAGCGGAATCAGATCAGAAGTAAAAAGAATTAGAACTGATATTGTAGAGTTTGAATAAGCTCTAACTAACCTAACTTACAAAAGCATTGGATTGAATTCCAATGCTTTTTGTATTTTTAGCCTTTCCTAACCTAACTAAAGTATACCGCTGATGAGTGAAGAGATCCTCAATGCTATCATCAACCTGCTCGCTATAGTAGCGAGAGAAGATCAGGTCACTATAGATGAACGAGCATCTATCGAGCATTTTCTTAGAAATAACCTTAATGAACAAACGGCCCTTACCTACCTTAAGCTGTTCGATCAAATCGCTTCTGATCAATCCAGTACTGTTAGCGAACACGAGAAAATTAAGGAGATTTGTTTTAAGATCAACCATGAGCAAACAGCCCAGCAAAAGGTCGTCATCATTCTCAACCTCATTGTATTAATCGCTGCAGATGGTCGTGTCTCTAACCGTGAGAAGGATTTGCTTTATCTCATTTCTGAGGAAATCAATATCTCTAGCAAAATCACAGACCTGATCAAAGCGTTCGTTCTATTTCAGGAACGGAGCAAAATCAGTTCTAGAAACCTTTTGATCATAGACAATGGGGCTCATAGCATTCCAGAAAAATGTCAACGAATCATTCGAGATACGTTTGGTGATTTTATCATGGTACTTAGAATCCCAGAAGTAGAAGTGTACCTGGCTAAGCACATTGGTGAAGAGGTCGTCACCATGAATGACGTTCCCATGCGTACGAACCAGATCTACACACTTCCTGTAGGAAGTACCTTCAAGTTCAGGAACGCCACTCCTATTTACCACAGTGAGATCATTAATAATTTCCGAGATCTGGCGGAAGATCATCAGTTGAGTTTTGTGGCGCGAAATGTTACTTTCAAATTCAAGAACGGTAATGTCGGCCTCAGAAATATCAACATTGAGGAAGAGTCTGGTCAACTAATTGCCTTGATGGGCGGCAGTGGTGCTGGTAAGTCTACTTTACTCAATGTCCTCAATGGAAATGAAAAACCTTCTGAGGGTTCGGTTCGGATCAACGGTGTGGACATACACATCAATAAAAGCAAAATTGAGGGTGTCATTGGTTACGTACCTCAGGATGACTTGTTGATTGAAGAACTGACAGTTTTCGACAACCTTTTTTATGCAGCGAAGCTCTGTTTCAAAGACCTTAACGATGGCGAAATCCAGAATCTGGCTACCAAAACACTGGAGTCTCTTGGATTGTATGAAACACGTAATTTAAAAGTAGGTTCTCCTTTGGAAAAAACGATTTCCGGTGGTCAGCGTAAACGTCTAAACATAGGATTGGAGCTGTTAAGAGAACCTTCAGTACTCTTCGTAGATGAGCCAACCAGTGGGCTCTCTTCACGAGATTCTGAAAACATCATGGACCTCCTAAAAGAGCTTTCTTTAAAAGGGAAAATGGTGTTCGTAGTAATTCATCAACCTTCAGAAGACATCTTTAAGATGTTTGATAAACTATTGATTCTGGATGTAGGTGGATACCAGATCTACTATGGCAATCCAGTAGAAGCGGTCAACTATTTTAAGCGTATAGTCAAAATAGTAGATCAAAACTCTGGAGCCAACCCTGAGCAGATATTTAACATTATCGAAACGAAGGTGGTGAACGAGTATGGTAACTTCACCAAAGAGCGTAAGACTTCACCATATGAATGGTATCAACACTTCAAGGAGAATATATCAGTCGAAAAGATAAAAGAAATCGATTCTGCACCTCCTAAGACATTACATATTCCCAATAAGTTAAAGCAGCTAGGTGTTTTTACAATCAGGGATTTTAAAAGCAAGCTGAGCAATAAACAGTACTTACTCATAAATCTATTGGAAGCACCAATATTAGCTTTCCTACTGGCATTTATCGTGCGATACATGCCGGAAGACACCCAAACATACTATTTCAGTGAAAACCTGAATATTCCGGTGTTCTTCTTCATGAGTGTCATTGTGGCACTTTTCATGGGTTTAACGGTGAGTGCTGAGGAAATTATAAAAGATCGTAAGATTCTGAAACGAGAGGCTTTTCTAAACCTGAGTAAATCGAGTTACATTGTTTCTAAAATCATCATCCTTTTCGGGATTTCCGCTTTCCAGACACTTACTTTCACTTTAATAGGCAATTACATCCTGGAGATACAAGGCATGTTCTTACCATTCTGGATGGTTCTGTTTAGTATCTCTTGTTTTGCTAATGTATTGGGTCTCAATGTCAGTGCTGCGTTCAAGTCAGCCATTACAGTTTACATACTGATACCTCTTTTGGTGATTCCACAACTCATCTTAAGCGGCGTAGTAGTCAATTTCGACAAACTAAACCCGACTATCACCACAGAAGATAAAGTCCCGTTAATTGGAGAAATCATGGCTTCCAGGTGGGCATTTGAGGCATTGGCAGTAACGCAATTCAAATCCAACGAATTTGAAAGTGAATTCTATGAATTTGACAAAGCAATGGCTAAGTCAGAGTTTAAGACAGGCTACCTCTTCCCTAGAATGACAGATGAGTTGGAAACCATCCACCACCTTGTTGATGGCACCAATGAAAAGCAGAAAGAGAAATTAGAGTATACGCTGGCGACCATTCGAAACGAATTGGATAAAGAACTACAGAAAATTGGTAGAGATAAGTTTGCCTACATGGATAAGCTCAACACCAATGACTGGAATGAGAAAGTCTACGAAGAAACAGAACTCTTTCTTCAGAAGCTGCAGGCCTATTACAATATCAAGTACAAAAATGCCAACGAAAAGAAAAGAGCGATTATGGCCAATTACATCTCAACAGAGGAAGGTCAGATAGCCTATGAAGAGAAAAAGAAAAAACATACCAATGCAGCACTAAACATGTTGGTCAAAAACATGGGCACGGAGCACAGGATATTGGAACATGACAATCATTACATTCAAAAGCTGTATCCAATATACAACGATCCTGAATTTCCTTCTGGACCTTTAGACTTTAGGGCACAATTTTACCAACCTACCAAGCATTTTGCTGGTACCTGGTTTGACACCTTGCATTTCAATATTGCTATGATCTGGTTGATGTCCTTTATTCTGCTGCTGACGTTATACTTTGATGTGTTTAAGAAGATTCTGGGGATTTTTGGATAATGTTTTTTGTAGCCTCCAAAGTACTTTCTGTTCTGATCAACCCAATGGTCTGGATTATTGGGTTGATTCTAATGGGTGAATTCGCCAAAAAAAACTCTTTACAAAAAATAGGCCGGATTGGAGGAGCGATTCTCCTGATCATTTTCACCAGTCCTATCCTATCCAATTTAGCTTTAAAAAAGCTCGAATGGCCACCAAAAGGAATTGATGAAGTTCCGCTTATTGAAACCGCTGTGGTCCTTGGAGGAATGGTCACATTCCAAGATTTCACAGATCAACTTCAACTCAATGGAAATGTAGAGCGTATCGAAGAAGCCATTAACCTCTATCATGAAAAAATCATAAGCACGATAATTCTTAGTGGTGGATCTGGATCAGTCATCGATCCCAATCTAAAAGAAGCCAAAGCTTTGGAAGCGTTTATAACTAAACGTGGAGTTAAAAGTAAAAGACTACTTCTTGAAGTTAACTCACGAAATACATTTGAAAATGCGGTAAATACCAGCAAACTACTTGACTCACTAGGAATGGCTGACCAACCAATCATGTTGATCACCTCAGCCTTTCATATGAACAGAGCAGTAAGGTGTTTTCAAAAGCAGGGTGTAAACATCATTCCATTTCCCGTAGATTTCAAGCATGCAAGCTTTGATTGGTCACCGAGCTGGTTAATTCCAAATGCTGCTGCCATGACTACCTGGGAAATCGTCATTCGCGAAGGTGTAGGCATATTGGTCTATAAAATAACCGGATACGCATAAAAAAAGCCTGAAGCAGAAGCTCCAGGCTGGTGTATATTTTCAACGAAGGACTGTTACTCCTCAGATTTCTTATCAGCTTTCTCTTCCTTTTTATCTGCAGCTTTGGCTTTCGCCTTAGGAGCAGCTTTCTTTTTTGGAGTAGCTTTTTTCTCAGTCTTTGCTTCTTCTTTAGCCTTTGGCGCCTCTTTTGTTGCTTTAGCCTCTTCTGTTTTAGCAGGAGCTTCTTCTTTCTTAGGAGCAGCTTTTTTAGCAGGAGCTTTTTCGAAACTTTTCTTAATTTCCTCTACATCCACATTTTTGATTGTAGGAACAGCATTCAATCTTTTAATTGAATTAACTCTGTTTTTAGCTCTTGACTTATTTCTTCTACCTTTTCTTTCTAATCTTGTAACAGCCATTTTCTGATCATTTCGTTTTAACGATGTGCAAATTTAGAGTATTAGTTAGTTTTGTCCAAAATTATTCTATGGCAACTTCAAAACCTTCATTACCTAAAGGAACACGCGATTTCGGACCCGAGCAATCAGCTAAGAGGTCGTACATCATCGATACCATTAAGAAAAATTTTCTAAAGTATGGATTTAGTCAGATAGAAACGCCCGCAATGGAGCAGCTATCCGTACTAACGGGAAAGTACGGAGATGAAGGCGATCAACTGCTTTTTAAAATTGTTAACTCGGGAGACTTCCTGAAAAAATCCAACACTCAGGACTATGAGGCTGGAAGTGGACAATTACTTCCAAAAATTTCAGAAAAAGGATTGAGGTACGACCTCACGGTGCCATTTGCTCGATTTGTGGTAATGAACCAACATGAAATCACCTTCCCTTTTAAACGATTTCAAGTTCAACCAGTCTGGCGCGCTGACAGACCGCAAAAAGGCCGGTACCGGGAGTTTTATCAATGCGATGCAGACATAGTAGGGTCAAATTCTCTTCTAAATGAAGCAGAGTTAACCATGCTCATCCATGATGTTTATTCAGACCTGGGATATAAAGGCTTTGTTTTAAAAATCAACCATAGGGAAATCCTAATGGAACTTGCAAGATATGCCGGTTTGAAAGGCAAAGAAATGCCCTTCTGTGTGGTGATCGACAAACTGGATAAAATTGGTCAGGAGAAAGTCACAGAAGAACTCATCGGCTTAGGAGCCAATGAATCAAAATTAGCAGATATTCTGAATGTCTTTAATTTCATCCACGATAACATCTCCAAAATAGCTTTAATTGAAAACCTCATTGGAAGCAATAGAGGATCTAGTGAGTTATCCGAGTATTTCAACTATCTCAACGCTTACGAACAAGGTGAATTGAAAATCGAATTGGACTTTAGTCTGGCCAGAGGACTCTCCTACTATACGGGGATAATTTTCGAGGTAAAGGCCACCGATGTTCAAATTGGCAGCATCACAGGTGGCGGACGGTATGATAACTTAACGGGCGTATTTGGAATGGAGGGCACTTCGGGAGTGGGTATATCGTTTGGACTAGACCGTATATATGATGTTTTGGAAGAACTCAACTTATTTCCATCAGCATTGGCTCAATCATCCGACGTTTTGATTGCTCACTTTGATGAACAATGTATGTATCATGGACTTGGTCTTCTACAGAAATTGAGAAGTTCTGGACTCAGAGCTGAAATTTTCCCCGAATCCACCAAGATGAAAAAGCAGTTCAACTATGCCGATAAGAAAGACATCCCATTTGTGCTCGTAATTGGTTCAGATGAAATCGCCAACAAAAAGTATTCATTGAAAAACATGAAGGACGGTTCTCAAGAGATGCTGAGTATTGATCAAATCACAGAGGCACTGAGTAACTAAAAATTTATTCGGCATTAAGTCGTTAAATTGTAAAACTTGGATGAGAGTCTTCACGGTCATATGGTTTCTTGCAATTGTCACATCGGCCACTGCGCAGCATGTGAGCCCGCTTGGCCGGTTTGCGATTGACTATGATCGTGGGTGTTCCCCATTGACTGTACAAATAACTGAGCTCGATTTTACAGCCGATATTGAAAATGTTTCGTACATCTATGAAGAAGGAATAGAATCACGTGAAACACAATACTCGTACCTAAACCCTGGAGAATATCGAATAATTCAAATCGTTGGTGCAGATGTAACGCCAAAAACAGACACCTTATTCTTCTCACTTTTCGAGGCACTAGCACCAAATTATGACCTTTTTTATTGTAGCGATACAGAGTTTACCATCACTAATAGCGACTCATACTACGATTATTTGCAAGTCAAACTCGACAATGAGGATTCGGTAATTCTCAACCCGAATGAATCTAACACTTTTACATTATCTGGATCGAGTGGCCAAATCAACATCAAAGGTTTTTTTAGTAATGCTTATACCAATTGCAACGAACAGTCGGAAATTGTTACTCCTCAGTCCATCACGTCTACTTCCGTTAATCAAATGCTGCTGGCAAGTGAGTGCCTGAATGAAATGTTCATCGAAGTTTCCGGGAGTGATTTTAATCCCAATCACCTCTATGAGGTAGCCTACTCTAGAGGTGGGTCGGCTTTTACAAGTGTATTTATTGGAGGCATCGATCAGCCAACCAATTACTATGAAGTAGATGAGTCTTTAATAGGTGATAATGTCTGCATCCGGTTAAATACCCTCAATTCTTGTGAC
This sequence comes from Marinoscillum sp., assembly GCA_024305105.1. Classification (GTDB taxonomy): domain Bacteria; phylum Bacteroidota; class Bacteroidia; order Cytophagales; family Cyclobacteriaceae; genus Marinoscillum. Next base: position 1,664 of record JAMWZA010000006.1, on the reverse strand, counting down.
TCTACCACCCTGTTTTTCGAAGAACGTTGTTTGGTCGCTGAGATACTTACTTCCATTAACGACAGTTATGCCAGTTATTCTGGCTCTGATATTCTTATTTCATCTGGAAATGTATTCGGCCTTCTGGAATTGGGTCAATCTTTAACTGATGAGTATGCGGTAATTTCAGAATTCAATAACCAAACACTCACACGACCCATTTCGAATTTCAGACAAACCAATTACAAAATAACCCAAATTGACAGCTGTGGCAATCGGTTCGACTCAGTATATGTAAGTCCCCCATTTCTCACCTTAACGGATAAGAAACTACAGAGCAACTCCATTTCTATCTCAGCAACAAGACCTGTTAATAATCTGGGAATGGCTTCTGACTCTATTTTGCTTTACAATGTAGACAGCTCCACTGTGATCAACATCCCTTACCAGGAGCAATTCAACGTTCCCTCCAATATAGGCGAGTCTATCAGAATGCGCTTAAGCTACTCTTATGGAAACGAAACAACGATTTATTCCAATGAGGTTCAAACCGATGTAAGCATTCAAATCTATGTCCCAGATGCTTTCACTCCCAATGGGGATGGACTCAATGACAACCTGATCATTTTTGGGTTACCCACTCAAAATTTTCAATTTTCTATTTATGATCGATGGGGCAACATCATCCACCAGTCAGATCAAAATCCGGTCTGGGATGGGAAAGATGGAAAGGAACGAGTCACCGAAGGGAATTACCTGTATAAATTAAGCTTTGAATTACAAAACGGTGAACTTAAATCCCAAGTTGGTACTTTTACAATTCTTAGAAACTAAACCATTCACATATGTTAGACATGATGAAAATGATGGGCAAGATCAAGGAAGTCCAGGAAAACATGAAGAAAGCCCAGGAAGGACTAAAAGACATTTCTGCTTCTGGTGAAGCTGGTGCCGGAATGGTTACTGCCACCGTAAATGGTCAAAAAGAAGTGATTAATCTAGCCATCGATGACTCACTAATCAATAAGGACGACAAAGACATGATGAAAGACCTCATCATTGCTGCTGTAAACAAAGCAATTAGTGAAGTAGATGTGAAAAGTAAGGAGCATATGAAAAAAGCCACAGACGGCATGCTACCCAACATTCCAGGCTTTGACCTCAACAATATGGTTTAATGTCATCAGTAGCCGTTGTTATTCTCAACTACAATGGAAGTCATTTCTTAAGAAAGTTTCTTCCAACATTAATCAAATACTCTTCTACCGGAACTATATATGTAGCGGATAATTGCTCGACTGATGATTCGCTCGAAGCACTAAGAGCATTCCCTGAAGTACACACCATTGTTCTGGAAGAAAATACGGGATATGCTGGCGGTTACAATAATGCATTGGCTCAAATTGAAGCTGATTATTACGCATTAGTCAACTCAGACATTGAAGTCTCTGCCGATTGGCTCGATCCGCTGACAGCCTTTTTGGATAGCCACCAAAAATACGCAGCTGTTCAACCAAAAATAATAGACTACAACAACAAAGCTTATTTTGAATATGCAGGAGCTTCAGGAGGTTTTATTGACATACTTGGTTATCCATACTGTAGAGGAAGAATATTTGACACGTTAGAAAAAGACGAAGGCCAATACGATGAGGTCATCGATGTGTTTTGGACTACAGGTGCCT
>JAMWZA010000059.1 GCA_024305105.1 Marinoscillum sp. | reverse complement strand
TAGACCGGGTCACGCTGACAGTTTTTGAGCTGTTTTTAAATCGAACTCGACTTTTAGAAATATAAAATGACTTAATCTTCTTGCTGCTCTTCTCTTTTCAGCATTCGATAGATCGTAGACTGACCGATATCCAGTAGGGTGGCTACTTTTTTGATATCATCATCATGGTTCTTCAGATACATCTTCACAATGCGAAGTTCATAATCGCGCATGGTCATTTGTTCATTGAAAATATCTGTAACCGGATCAGCCTGTGTAAATGATATGTCTTCAGCGCAGATCTCCTCTTTATCAGCCATGACAGCAGAAAGCTCAACGATTGATTTGAGCTCACGAATATTACCCGGAAACTGATAGGTCATCAGCTTCTGCAATGCTTCTTTGGTGAAGGATTTGGTAGCCATGTTGTTGTCACCACAGAAGGTTTCTACAAAGTGCTTGGCAAGAATGATAATGTCCTTGTCACGATCACGCAGTGGAGGTAGCTCAACGGGAAGTCCAAAAAGACGGTAATAGAGGTCTTCTCTAAAATTACCATTTTTCATCTCATCCAGTAAGTTTCTGTGTGTAGCAGCAATAATTCGACAATCTACCTTGACGGACTCTGTGCCTCCGACTCTTGTAATTTCACGTTCTTGAAGTGCCCGAAGAAGCTTCGCTTGAAGTTCGGGAGACATTTCTCCTATTTCGTCCAGAAAGAGTGTTCCTCCATGAGCTTGCTCAAACTTACCTGCGTGCCGGTTAGCAGCTCCTGTAAATGCTCCTTTTTCATGTCCAAACAATTCACTCTCTGCAAGCTCCCTTGGGATTGCACTCATGTTAACTGCTATAAACGGCTTTTTTGCTCGGTCCGAATTGTAATGAATGGATTTGGCCACCATTTCTTTTCCGGTTCCTGTTTCACCGGTTATGATCACTGAAATATTGTTGGTAGTGGCCTTTTCCATCATCTGGAAGACTTTTTTCATCGGAGCACTTTGGCCAATGATGGAAGACTGAAAATCGTATTTCCTCTCTACTTCAGACTGTAGGTTTTGAATTTGGGTCTTTAACGAGCGGTTTTTTCGTATGTGCTGGATGACATTGAGTAGCCTATCGCGAATGTCTTCTGTTTTCGTGATGTAGTCATAAGCCCCGGCTTTGAGTAGACTCACAGCCGTCTCGATCTCATTTTGCTCAGAAATAATCAAAACTTCTATCGCCGGATCGTAAGCTTTAATTTCCTTTAGTAACTCCTCTCCATTTTTATCTGGGAGCTTGTAGTCAAGTGTAACCACATCAGGTTTGTTCTTCAGAGCCTTTAAAAAAGACTCTCCAGAATTAAACACTTCTACCTTGTAGTCAGGATTCAAGGTAAGGTTGTGCTGTAACAATTTTCTGTACCAGTCATCGTCTTCTACGACATAAATGGTAAATGGATGATCACTCATAATAGGTGCGAGGCTTAAAAAATGCTAATCAATAACTCGAAAGTCGTAAATCTGTTATGAATTAACTCAATGTCTCTTGATTTTTTAGATAATCATTCAATTGAGACAGAATTTTATTCAATTCGTTCCTGGTTGATCCGATTAACTCAGTGGAAGGTTTATGCCCTTCTTCAGCTGTTTTTTCAATGTTTTTTAGTTCTGATACCAGATCGTCAGCTTTAAAATGCCTGGCAGGGGCGACTATTTTGTGAGCACTATTTGCTACGGATTTATAATCCTTAGATTGTAGTGCTGCTTCCAATGAAGTCCATTCGGAAGAGGCACTGGTGATGAATGTTTCTACCATGTCAATGACAAATTCCTTGTTTCCCATGCGCTCAAGAGAGGACAAATCAATACGTTTTTCGGCCACAGATTCATCTGACGGCTTGTTATCAATGTTCGGATTTATTGATCTAGTGATGAGCGAAAACAGCTCACTTTCATCAAAAGGTTTCCTTAAAATATGATCAAACCCACTGTTGGCTGTTTTTTGCTTATCAATTCGAGCGACTGTAGCCGTTAGTGCGATGAATAATTGGTATTGGTTTGGTCCTTCTGACTCACGAACTGCTTTTACTACTTCCCACCCGCTCATCTTGGGCATCTTTAAATCAAGTAGTACTATGTCATACTTGTTTTTCTGCAATAGGTCGAGTGCTTCAGCACCATTTACCGCCACATCATAGCGCGCATCATGTTTGTCCAGCAGTGTTGTTAATAATTTAACATTAAAGGGCTCGTCATCTGCAATAAGGAATTTTTTATCGTTGACCTGACCAACTGTATTCGTACTACTTTGCTCACTAGGTGGTTTGGTAGCTATCTGATACTCAATGTTTACGGTTACAGTAGTTCCTTTACCCTCTGTGCTTTCCAGATTGATTTTACCCTGATGAAGCTGTACTAGCCTTTTCGTAATGGCCAGGCCTAACCCTGTTCCTTTGGAGAAGGAGCTTTGATCTGATTGTTCAAACTCTTGAAACAGCCTGTGTTGATTGTCTTTAGGGATTCCTTTTCCTGTGTCGATTACTTTAAATGTTAATGCAGCAGTATCTTTCTTGTCACTAGAAGTAACCAAAAGTTCCACAGATCCCTTTTCGGTGTACTTAATACTGTTATTTAATAAGTTGATCAGGATTTGCTTTAGTCGGTAGGGGTCACCACTTATGTATTCTGGTAGATCCTTGAAGGTTTGCTTCAGTTCAAGCCCTTTTTCTTTGGCAGGTTCACCGAGCATTTTACAAGTGTCATCTAAGAGTTCTGTCAGGTTAAATACCTGGTCTTCTAGCTGAAGTTTAAGTGCCTGAAGTTTTGAGAAATCTAAAATGTCATTTAATAATTTGATAAGATGATCTGAGGACTTTTGGATGATCTCCATCTGCTCTCGTTGATCGGATTTGAGTTCTGTTTTAAGTAACACCTTGCTGAATCCCGAAATGGCATTCATAGGTGTACGGATTTCATGACTCATGTTTGCGAAAAATCGCTCTTTGGCTTTAGCTAGCGTCTCTGTCGACTGCTTGGAACGCCTCAATAGCTGCTGATATTTTTTGTTTTTCTGTACGTAGCTGAATACAATAATGATGGTAGCTAGTAGCAATAGGAAGGTCAGTGATGAGAAAATGACAATTTGCTGGTTGGTTCTGCTGGCTAATTCTCGTGCCTGTAGTGAACTGATCTCCATCTTCACCGTTTCCCTGGACTCCAATCTACCGATGAGGTCCATGATTGTCTGCTGAACTGCATCATGTTCATTTTGCAAGACCAGTTCCTGCGCTTTCAACTCTTTGCTTTTCAGTGCGCTGGATTGCTGAATTTGATCAATGGCAGCTTTTAACTTGTTTTGATAGTGCTCGGCCTGCACCAGGTAGATACTGTCGGTATTGATTCTTTTATCAGTGATAATGGTGGTTTGCTCGGTGGCTGGTTTTTTCTTAAACAGCTTCTTGAAAAAACCTGTTTCTTCATCAGCGAGGGTTTCCATTTTGGTAATGGTGTCTTTTTTATCTTTTAGACTATCGGGAATTTTAATATTTGTAATTTCATCTAGCTCATTATGAAGGTTCTTGTAATCCGGTTCTAGTTCGGATTGCGATAGCTGAAGAATGTCGTTGAGAAGTTCAGTTTTCCTATTAACCAACCGAGCGAGCGAGTCATTGAGTGCAATAAGTCTCCGATCATTGGGGTTTTTTCCATTGAGGGAGTCCAGAGTAGTGCGTACATCATCTACACTCTGATCGTATTGTTTTAGGAATGCGGAATTGTTGGTAAGCTGATAAGACTCTATTTTATTTTCCATTGCGCTGATGGCAATCATCACCTCTTTATATAACAGAAGGTTGTCATTTGGGCTAGAGTCTTTTTCAAGCCCCAAGACAATCTTATTCAAATTTTTATAGGTAAGGTACCCTATGCCTGTCACTGATAAAGTGAGTAAAATTAAAAGGAACCCTATGAAGTTGGCAATGTGTCGACGTTTCAAGTATGCTTTGATTGTTTTCACAAAAATAACGCGCAACCTCATAGGATGTTTCAAGGATGATTTTAGCTTATTTCTTTATTCTGCTCTATTAAATCTTCGATTACCTCACCAACTCTATCAGCTAGTGAGCGGATTCGTTCATTATGACCTTCTTTTTGATATTGATTCATCATTGAATCCAACTCATCGAGTTCTGAATTTACATACCTGAGATATACGGAATCAAAATTCTCTTTTGAGATGGTTTCTATCTTTTGTAAGACTTTATCGCCAGGTTCACTCAATGCGGATGCAAGCTTTATTCGGTGAATGGTCGCTTCGACCTGGTAATACGTTTTGAGGTCTGCCATCTCAGTTTCGATTTTTTCTGCTAGCTGAAAAGTTGTGCGTAAGTTGGATTCTTTTTTAGCAAGTTCTGAGAGGTCTTCTATCAATTGAATCTTGTCATGCGTCTCTGCCAGAAAAATGGCATTTTCTTCCTGCCAGCCATCGAATCGCTGTTTGTTCTTGTTCATCGCACTGTAATAGCTGCTTGATTGACATGCGACTAGTAATAAGGGTAGTATGAGTAGTAATAGCTTTTTCATTGTTTTGTCGTTTTATTCATTGCTAGGTATGCTAATAGTGTTCCAAACAGGCTAATTGCCGTTTTTGGTTCTTATTGGGATATTCTCACATTTTATAAGAATTCATTTTGAGGATTCATTTCTCATTTTGGTAAGCGGATATTATTAGTTTTAGGTCATGCTTAATTCGAATCGTGTACCACAGCTTGGTCTTTTGCTTGGTCCTATTGTTTTCTTTCTCTTTATTTTATTCAGACCATTTCCTGAGTTATCAGATGAAGGTTTCATGGTACTGGCAAGCACCATTTGGATCGCTATTTGGTGGGTGACGGAGGCGCTACCAATTCCGGTTACGTCGCTTTTGCCGGTGATTTTGTTTCCGATGACTGGAGCTTTGTCTATTGGAGAAACTACTTCAGCCTATGGACACAAGATGGTGTTTCTCTACATCGGAGGGTTTATCCTTGCTATGGCCATTGAGAAATGGGGTTTACATCGTCGCATCGCTCTAAATGTCATCAAACTAGTAGGAGTGAGTCAGCGTGGTGTCGTCCTGGGGTTTATGCTAGCAACAGCATTTCTGAGTATGTGGATTAGCAATACGGCCACCAGTGTGATGATGTTGCCAATAGGTATGGCTATAGTGGTACAATTAAAAACTACAATGAAGGACCTAAGGGAAGATTTTGGAAAAGCACTAATGCTAGGGGTGGCGTATTCCGCTTCTATCGGAGGGCTGTCCACGCTCATAGGAACTCCTCCTAATTTGGTGATGGCCGGAGTTGTAGAGCAATATTACGGGCAAGAACTAGTGTTTGCTGAGTGGTTCTTTATGGTTTTCCCAATATCTGTGCTTTTGTTAACAATTTCCTGGGTTTATCTAACTCATGTAGCGTTTAAGGTTTCGAATGTCCGTCAAGCCAATCGATCAGAAATCAACCAGCAGCTTCGGGAGTTGGGGGCCATTACTTTTGAGGAAAAAAGAGTGCTGGTTGTTTTCTGTCTGACTGCATTTTTGTGGATTTCCAGATCTTTTCTGTTTGCTGATTTAATTCCTGGCTTGGATGACACGGTAATAGCGGTTATGTCAGCAGTTGCTTTATTCATCATTAAGAATAAGAAGGAAGGATATTTGATGACCTGGAAGGCGGCGGTCAAAATTCCCTGGGGGATAGTATTGTTATTTGGTGGTGGATTAGCTATTGCTGAGGGTTTTAGGAGTTCAGGGTTAGCCAATTGGATTGGTGAAAATCTGACAAGTATGGAAGGGAGTCATACTGCAGTGATTTTAACTGGGATTGTTGCCAGTGTTAATTTCATGACTGAGATCACATCCAATGTGGCTACTACATCCATGATTCTGCCTGTAATTGCTCCGCTGGCAGATGCCATCGGGGTGAATCCCCTTTTACTGATGACAGGGGCGACATTAGCAGCGAGTTGCGCCTTCATGCTGCCTGTCGCTACACCTCCAAACGCCGTAGTTTTTGGTTCTGGTTATTTGAAAATTAGCGACATGATTCGAACTGGACTGATCTTAAATATGATATCCATCGTGATCATTAGCGCCTATCTATATTGGGTGTTGCCACTGATGTGGGGTTAGCTACTAGAAACTTCTATTTAAAGGAATTTCATTAAATTAACGACTTGATCACGTTCAGCACGGAAATAGACACTCACACAAATGTGATCATATGGGTATTGTCAATAGCATCATCAACCTAGGGACATCCGGTATACCCAAAGGACAGACTAGACTAACTCGAGTACTCAATAAAATCAATTTATTGAGTATCATTCTTGCATTGGCCCTTCTGGTCATTAATGTATTGTCTCAACTTTGGGTGCAAGCCGCATGTAATGCAGCGAGTATCTTGCTTGTGTTTATCCCTGTCTACTTACTTAATCATTACCACAAGCACCAGTGGTCGCGAGTCCTGTTTGTATTTGGGTTGACTAGTAGTGTTGCAGGGATTTCCATTTTCAATGTGATCAATGGTCGGGCCACCAATACAGAGATTATCATTCTGGCCATTTGTTCATTTATTATCATCATTTTCGAAGGTCGAACGCAAATAGTCCTCTATCTATTCACCGCTTTTTCTTTGTTCCTGATTGAGTTTTTGAAGGATTATTATCTGCGTGATTTGATGTGGTCCAATGCCTACTTTTTCACCCTCATCAATTACTCTGTGACACTGATTGGTGTGTTTTATTTCACGCAAATATTTAAGTCGGAGCTAGATCTGGCGGTAGGTAAAGTAAGCAAGCTGAATGATGAGTTGGAAAAATCGAGGTTTATCCTCTCTTCACTTATCGATAATACACCCTTGTTTTTGGCAATGATCGACAGTAAGGGGAAGTACCGTGTGGTGAATAAAAAATATGAGGAGGCATTTCAAATGACTAAAGCACAATTCTCCGGAAAACACTATAAGGAGGTGCTTGATGAAGAGATGGCTACATTTCACGAACCACTGATTCACCGGTGTATGGGCGGTGAGGTGGTGGATTTTTATCAGCAAATAGAATCAACAAAAGGGCTGTATCAACATTCCTATGGGAAATACTTTCCGGTTTTTAATGATCTGGGAGAGGTGCAGTACATCACCGTCTTTGTTACGGATATTAGTGAATTGAAGAAAGCAGAGGCTCAGCTTCAGGAATTAAATGCAACCAAGAACAGGCTCTTCTCTGTGTTAGCACACGATATTATTAGCCCAATCAACCTTCTAAGAAATACATTGTACCTGAGCGAACATGAAGATGCCATCGGTGAAAACGATCTTCGTGAATTTCTACATCGTGCAAAAGGTCATTTATTGGTATTGATTCACATGATGGAAAACTTGCTCAGGTGGGGTAAATCACAGTTTCACGGATGGACCAGCGATCCAGAAGAAATCAATGTAAAGCCGGTTATTCAAGGGGTATTGAATGTTTATAGAGACCACTCAAAACGTAAAAACCTGAAGGTGAATTTTGAGCTTGATACTAATCTTACAATTACGGCGGACAAGGGGCATTTAGAACTAATTCTGCGTAATTTGATAGTGAACGCCTTTAAGTTTAGCAACACGAACGGTCTGGTAGATATTCAGGTGTGTTCGAAACAAGGGGATATGATAATAAGTGTTTCTGATCAAGGATGTGGTATGAACAAGGCATTATTGGAGCGGATTCAGTCGGGTAAGTCAATAGTGTCCGAAATGGGTACGGATGGTGAAAGTGGCACAGGCTTAGGTTTACAACTGTGCTTCGACGTGGCGCTAAAGGAGGGCTGGGTGTTGAACGTTCTTAGTGGTGCTCAAAAAGGAACTTCGTTTGTGCTTACCATTCCAAATAGTGTTTCCTGTTAAATGTCTGAAAGCATTGATTATTTGGTAAAATTCGCCCTATAATTATATATTATAATAGCAATGTTCAATTATAGGCGATGAACTACATGCATTAGACCATTTCACTCCCATTTATTCCCAATCATTCCAGATAATTCCTGCTGGCTGCTCATTTGTTTTTCATAAAAAGCGGATTGACAATATTTGTATTGTTCAATTAAGAAATAGCACATGATTATGACATCTACTAACCAGACCGAAACAAGAGAGAGATTTGAAGCATTTGACGCAGAGGAAATGGCTATGCTAGACGCTACCTTGTCAAAAATCAAAGGACACGTAGATAAAAACATTGAAGGATCTTCTGATCCTCAGGAAATCTCAAAGCTCCTTAGCATGAGATACTTCATCAACCAAAACTTTTAAGCTCCTGCCCAACAGCAAATAAAATAATAGCAACCAATGTAAAAAGGCTTGTCGATTTTCGGCGGGTCTTTTTTTGTTTCCGACGGTTAATAACGCTTATTCGTCCAATCATATTTGACCTGATTATATCATTTGATATATTGTGAGCGATTACTAATTTATTGTTTAACCGCCAAAACCAACTAAACCTATGGCAAAAAAGATTAAAATTGATTTAACGTATTCTAACGGAAATCTCTGGTGGAGTGCAGACAACAAAAACAATTGGGCAGTAGTAGGTCCTAAATCTCCTGTGACCATGGTAGACAATGGAGCTAATATTGACTGGATAGGTGATGACACTATCGATGAGGTGACCATTAGTTTTAAAAGTGATAACGTGCTGGATCGCCCGACTGGAGGTAAAAAAGACAAAAAAGCAAAAGTCAAAAACTCTTGTAAAAACGGTGATACATGTAAATATGATGTAACAGTTATTATAGCAGCCACCAAAGAATCTCTTACTTTGGATCCTGATGTGCAGGTATGTATTCCTAGCGGGACTGAATGCCCTCCAAACTAAAGATTAAAGATTTGTGAAAATCATCTGATCAGCTCTAATGATTATGTCTTATGCCCTTCAATTTCAAACATTGGTTATCTTAGCCATGGTTCGGTGAACTTTGGATAGTATGTTTAAAAAGATAGGAACAGCATTGATGGTCTGTCAGTTGCTGAGCATTAATCTTTATGGTCAGCTGTCAAAAATTGACAGTTTAAAATCTAGTCTGAATACGGAATTATCGGGAGAGGTTAGATTGGCTATTCTTAATGATTTGTCTGTACAATTTCGCTTTAATCCAGATTCGGTTATCAAGTATGCTCAGATTCTTAATGCTGAGGCGTCAGGCAACAACTATTATCTTTTCGCTTCCAATTCGCATATCGGTCAAGCCTATAAAAACAAGGGTGCGTTTGAGTTAAGTATAAAGTATCTCTTTCAATCCATTGAGAATGCTAGAAATTCAGGAATTGATTTGCAGAATACATATTTGATACTTGGAACGGTATATGGGCGGGTTGGAGATATGCAGAATTCTTCTGAGTATTTTAGAAAGGCACTTGGAGCTGCGGAGTCTGGAAATAAGCTTAGAGAACTTCAGGTTTATAACAACTGGGCAGAGGCCTATTATCAGAACCTTAAGTATGATTCAGCTTACATGTACTTTTCACTTGCTATAGAGTCCGCACTTCAGAGTAAGTATCCGGGTTATGTAGAGTTTATTCGTGGAAACCTGGGCATGGTTAATCTCAAACTGGGTCGGCTGGATTCTGCTGAGGTGCAACTCCAGGAGGTTCTGAAACATACCGAGAGTAGCAGAACGTCTTACCTGACCTTTAAGTCTTTGCTCGCTGAAGTCTACCTAGAGAAAGGTAAATCTGAGCTCGCTAAAGTGCTGATCACGGAAGTAATCGCTGAGGCAGAGAATCGAGATTATAAAGAACAAATCCGGGACGGCTACAAGTTGCTTAGTAGATATTATGAAGAGACTGGGGCTTTTGAGCAGTCGCTAAATGCCTACCGCACATTTATTGCTCTAGAGGATAGCATCAAGGATGTAGAGACCGTACGAAAAATCGGGAATATGCGTACCGAATTTGAGGTAGGTCAAAAGCAGGTGGAAGTAGATCTACTGACTGCCGAAAAACGCAATCAACAGTTGATCATCTTAGGCGTAGGCTTGCTTGCATTGGTCTTCATCATTCTGGCCATCATCATCTATAGGTTTTACCAGTCCAAAGCGAAAATAAATGCGGAGCTTGAGCGTCTGAATCAAACCAAAGACAAGTTTTTCTCCATCATTTCGCACGATTTAAGAGGGCCGGTCAGTTCTTTTATGGGCATAAGCCGTATGATTAAGTTTTTGGTAAAATCAAAAGAAACTGATCAACTTTTGGAAGTGGCGGATGACATTGATGAGTCCGTGGATCGTCTCTCTGCACTTTTAGATAACCTCCTCAACTGGGCGATGCAGCAGCAAGGACATTTTCCTAACGTGCCAGAGAAGGTTAATTTGGAAGAGCTGGCTGAGGACCTGGTCAGGACACTTCATACCATGGCTAAAGGCAAGCAAATTACACTAGATCATTCCATTGAATCCGAAATCCACCTTTGGGTAGATCGCAACACCACCATGACGATCCTGCGAAATCTGGTCAATAATGCCCTAAAGTTTACTCCCGAAGGTGGTCGAGTAAGTATTGATGCACATCAGAGCAATGGCGTAGCTCAAATCAATGTGTCCGACACGGGTGTGGGGATTCCCAGAGAGAAGCTTGATCAGTTGTTTCAGTTAGAAGATAAGAAGAGTACATATGGTACCTCTGGTGAAAAGGGTCTTGGATTAGGTTTGCAGCTCGTATACGAATTTGTGGAAATGAACCAGGGAAGCTTACAGGTAGAGAGTGAAGAAGATAAGGGAACCACCTTTACCGTGTTCCTACCCACCTATCAATTGGAAGCCGTTCCTATTAGCACGAATACTATCAACTGATAGTGCTTAACTGTTAATTGTTTGGTTAAGTGTCAGTTTTTTAGAAGATTAATTTTTAACTTTCATTTATTTAATTCTCTAACCACGCTAAACCTATCTGACACATGGCAAGATATGCTGTAGTGAACATCCTTAAATACAAAGGTGGTAAGCTCTATTTTTCTGATGATGACAATACCTGGGATGAGATTACCCCTGAAACCGTAACTGGTTATCCAAAGCAGAACGAACTAATGATCTGGATGGCCGGTCCAGGAGTAAAGATTATCACGGGCATCGATTTTGAAGACAATGAAGACTTTGTCAAACCACCAAAACCGAAATATACCAATCGGATGTGGATGGTCAAAGTAAAACCAGATGCCATTATTGGAAATGAACCTAAGTATACTATTCGTTTTGTGGATAGTAATGGCAAGTGCCGAGAGGTTGATCCAAAACTTCAAGTTGCACAGGGCCAGGATTAGTTTGAGTTGTTTATCTATTTATGCTTTTTTAGCACTATGTTTTTTGATTGTGCAGCCATCTCTGGCTCAAAATCAAAAACTGGCAGATAGTCTATTGAATGTTTTGGAGGAGGGTCACTTTGATGATTCGCTTCGATTAGATTTATTAAAGAATATAGCCATCCATTCATCAGATCCTTCACAGAAAATTCTCATAGGAGGGATGACTCAAAAGCTTGCAAGAAAGGTTGGTGCCAACCACTTTCTTGTTTCTGGACTCTATTCGGTAGGAGTAGGATACAGACTTAAAGGTGAGCTAACCTTTGCTTTGGAAAGTTTGTTTGAAGGTGCGGTTATAGCCGAAGAAGAGGAGCTTTGGCACCTTTTAGGGCAAGTATATGGAGAAATTGCTACCTGCTATTCTGCTAATGATGATTCCCCTAATGCTTTGTTATATAACGATAAAGCGATTAACGCATTAAGAAAAGCAGGCAACCAGACTACATTGGCCATTCTTCTGTTAAATAATGGATATGATCATTACTTGATAAATCATCTGGATACATCCCTCTCATATTATGAGGAAGCGGAGAAAATATTCAGTCAGATTGATCTTGATATCGGGTTGGCTTACACCACTGGTAATAGAGCGTTGGTTTACTGGCAACAAGGAGAAAATTCGTCGGCAATTCGAGATTTAGCATTGGCAATTGATATGTTAAAACCACTTGGCGATCGATATGGAATCGCCGACTATCACCATCAACTAGGCAGTGTTTATCTTTCACTGGGTGATGTTCAGAATGGTATGTATCACACTAAGAAAGGGTTAGAAATAGCAAATGATCTTGACTTAAAAGAACAAATTCGAGATGCTAGTTTAAAGCTTTCGGAACTTTTTGAGCTTCAGGGAAACATCGATAGTGCTTATCATTTTCACAAGCAGTATGTGGCTTTTCGTGACAGTATCAACAATGAAGAAACCATCCAGGAAATAGCAGATCTCCGGACGGAATATGAAGTAGGTCAGAAGCAAGCCGAAGTGGATGTGCTTACTGCTCAGCAGAAAACTGAGCGTGTAATACTGGCTGCAATTGCTTCTCTGGCGGTGGTGCTATTGATTCTAGGGCTTATTGTCTATAAATACTACAAACAGAAGAGTCGGGTCAATCAAGAACTGCAGCGTCTGAACCAGACTAAAGACAAGTTTTTTTCCATTATTTCACATGACTTGCGTGGGCCGGTAAGTTCGTTTATGGGAATTAGTCGGTTGATCAAGTTTATGGTGCAGGCCAAGGAAACCGATCAACTGCTCGAGGTTGCTGATGATATTGATGAATCAGTGGAACGCCTTTCCGCGCTTCTTGATAATCTGCTAAACTGGGCGATGCAGCAGCAAGGCCATTTTCCTAATGTACCTGAGAAGGTGGATTTGAAAGAGCTGTCTGATGATCTTGTCAAAACACTCCATACCATGGCCAAAGGCAAGCAAATTACCCTGGAGTATTCAGTTAGTTCAGAAATCAATCTTTGGGTAGATCGCAACACCACTATGACGATTCTTAGAAATCTAGTCAACAATGCCTTAAAATTCACTCCTGAAGGTGGTCATGTTACTATCAAAGCAAAACAAGTAACAGGTGTTGCTGAGATAAAGGTGACTGATACTGGAGTGGGAATTCCACAAGACAAACTGGATAACTTATTCCAGCTAGAAGATAGAAAGAGCACATTCGGAACTTCGGGTGAAAAAGGTCTGGGACTAGGCTTGCAGCTCGTTTATGAATTCATTGAGATGAACCATGGGAGCATTCGGGTTGATAGTGAGGAAGGAAAGGGAACAACTTTCACTGTCAGATTGCCTATTTACGAGACAGGGAGAGAACCTGAACCGTTAGTTCACAAAAGAAGTGAAACTATCGAATAATTACCAGATAACAGTGGATGGTGTCTTTTTGACTGTAGTATCGAGTTTAAATAAGCAGTGACCATAACATTATAGTTGGTTAGAAGATAATCATAATGAAGATTGCTGGAATAGTTTATGCTAGCTTTATTAACTTTGGTCTAAACACTTGATAATCAGGTGTGAGTGATAAGCAAAATCACATGACCACCAGCGGCCTTAAATTTTTGTTTTTGTCCTTCATGTTGATGACGTTGTTCAGGGTGCCAGCTCAGGATCAGTCATTGGCAGATAGCCTTATTGTTGTTTACAATACACTCCCTCCAAAAGATACGATAAGGTTTGAAGTCCTTAAGGAGATTGCCAATAACCAGAACGATCCTCGACTTAAATTGCAATTTTCTAGCAAACTCATCGAGGAGGCTAAGAAAGTTAAAAGTCTCCATTACTTGCATCACGGCTACTTAAACGAGGGGCAGGCTTATCGATTGGTTGGTGATTTTGATATTGCGATTTACAGTTTGTTTAAGGCACTGGCTATTGCCGAGGAGGACGAGAATATCCGTGGGATTGCTTCTGCCAATACAGCCCTCGCGGATGTTCACAGTATTTTAGGTAACCACAATAACTCCATCATTTATTATCAGGAAGCTATGAAGTGGCTGACCGAGGAAGACAGCTCTTTGCTGGCGATTATACTGCTGAATATGGGAGATGAGTATTACTTATCAGCAATGTACGACTCGGCATTGGTAAGTTTCGAGAAATCCATGGCCATTTATGAAGCATTGAATAATGATCCTTCAGGATTAGCCTATAATCTTGGAAATATAGGGCTGGTACAAGCAGAAATGGGTAATTTGAAGGAAGCTGAGAGTAAGGTTTCACAGGCCATTGCATCATTAGAAGTGTTGGAGGATCATTATGGAAGTGCCATCTTTTTGAGCTATATGGCTGAGATCTACAAGGAGAAAGGCTTGTTAAAAGAAGCGAAAGTGTTGGCTGATTCCAGTATGCGAATTTCTAAAAAATACGGGCTCAAAGCAGAGATAAGAGACAACTCACTGCGACTGGCGGATATCTATGCGATGAGCTCTGACTATGAGCTGGCTTATAAATATCATCAGCAGTACGTGGAGTTGAAAGACAGCCTTTCTAATGATGAGATCTTAAATCAGATCGAAAGTCTTGAAAATGCATTTGAATTAGCGAAAAAGCAATCTGAGGTTGATCTATTAACAGCAAGGCAAAAGAATCAACAAACGATTATTATCACTGCTATCATTATCACTGTCATTCTCACCATATTGGCTATTGTGATCTTCTTGTACTACCAATCAAAAGTCAGAACCAATGCCGTTTTGGAGGAGCAGAAAAAGAAACTTGAGGCACTTAATCAAACCAAGGATAAATTCTTTTCCATTATCTCTCATGACCTTAGAGGGCCAATAAACTCCTTTCATGGAGTTAGTAACCTGATTAAGTTTTTTGTGGAGGCAAAAGATATGGAACAGCTTTTGGAAGTGGCAGATGACATAGATCAGTCTGTGGATCGCCTAACCAACCTACTGGATAATTTGCTGAATTGGGCCATGAAGCAACAAGGTCACTTTCCCAATATTCCTGAAAAGATTCACTTGAATGACCTGGTTTGCGAGCTGGTAGATACGCTGGAAAATATGGCACGTGGAAAGCACATAGAACTCGATTCGCGTATAGACGAGGAGATTTACCTGTGGGCAGATAAGAATACGACGATGACTATATTAAGAAACCTGGTCAATAACGGGCTAAAATTCACCATGGCCGGAGGTAAAGTTGGGATTTCTGCGGTTCCAGAAAGAGATTATGCTGCCATTACAATCTATGATACTGGACTAGGTATGTCGGAAGATAAACTGGAGGCTTTAGGCAAAATGCAAGAACTGTCCAGCTCTTATGGCACGGCTGGTGAGCGAGGCTTGGGTTTAGGTTTGCAGTTGGTGTATGAGTTTGTAGAGTTAAACAATGGTAAAATAGAAGTAGAGAGCAATGAAGGAATAGGTACCACCTTTACACTCTACCTTCCGCTATTTGATAAAGTGGAAGAAAAAGTACTACAGAGCTAATTATTTTACTTTTTTCAGATTCACTTCATCAAAGAAAATGTCTTCATTTGGTACATCGAATTGTAGTCCAGAAACTTTCAGGTTGTTATCCAGAAGAAACTGAACAGTGCCAAACCCAAACCAGGCATGTGTTTCTTTCCAGTTTATTTGCCAGATGTTGTAATGCCAATGAGTAAGCGTGGCTGATAGTTTTTGTGCATTTGCGAAGGCCATGTCGTAAGATCCGTCCTTATTTTGAGTTACGATCACATCACCATGCATCCCAGAGTTGTAAGTGCCTGCAAAGGCTTCTTTTGAAAGGGTCGGCTCTTTCTTTCGGTTTCGATCGGTTATTCTGTCTTCGATTGCATTTGACTGGCTTTCATTCTTTTTTGACGCTTCCAGCCTATCTGTGGAGTAATCCCGATCAGGGTTATCAAGGTACCTATCTACCACCCAAAGCGCAACAGCACTACTCAGGCCTTTCATCGAATTGGTTAACACCATTACCCCGAGTTTTTGGTCCGGAATTAACATCTGATAGGAATACATCCCATCATAACCACCGCCGTGGGTAATCATCAGGTTGCCATCATAGTCACTGACACCCCATCCTAATCCATATCCTGAAAAATGCCGTCCGATGAGGTTGTCTTGAGCTTCTAAAGTGACCACATGATTGTTATGTGGAGTCCAAAGGATGTTGTGTTGACTTGGGTCTATTATGGTGTCACCATCGATGACCCCACGGTTAAGGTTCATTTTCATCCATTGCACCATGTCACTCGCGCTGCTAATAATACCTCCTGCGGCGCCCATATTGTCCCAGTTCACCCAGTCAATGACTTGTTGCTTTTTTTCTAATGGCTTGTGAGGTTGGGCGGCGTTTTCTGAAAGGTCAGACGTGGAGGTTATTGTTCTGTCCATTCCCAGCGGTTCGAAAAAAGACTCTTTTACGTATTCGTGCCATTCCATTCCCGTTACTTTTTTGATTACTTCACCAGCAGTAATAAACATCAGGTTGGAATAACCGTACCCTGCACGGAACTCGTAAGCCTGAGGTACATACTTGATGCGTTTAATTACTTCTTCTGCTGAGAGTTCACTTTTGTACCACATTAGGTCACCACTAAAAGTGCCTAGTCCCACTCGGTGGCACAAGAGATCCTCAATTGTCGTATGTGTTGTTGTGTAGTAGTCATAAAGCTGGAAGTAAGGCAGGTAGTCTATCACTCGATCGTTCCAGTTGATTTGACCATCACTGACAAGTTTGGCTAAAGCTGTAGCCACGAAAGCTTTGGTGTTTGAAGCAATGGCAAAAAGTGTCTGATCATTAACAGGTGTGTCATTTTTTAGCGACATGACGCCATATCCTTTTGCGAGCACCACCTGTCCGTCTTTGACAATAGCCACCGCCATGCCGGGCACTTTCCAGTCCTGTTGGGCTTTGCTAATGTATGTGTCTAGTTGCGAAGCGTCAGGTTGAGCAAGGCTTCCAAATGTGACTAGAAGTGTAAGTATGGCTATAACTGATCTCATGTTGATTGTTTTGATGCAAAATAACCAATATCGAGAATTGACTCAGTTTAGATGACTATTTCCCTAAAGCAGTTAATGTTTCTTTAAGAATTTCTTCAGGTTGATTGTCAATAGAAACAGTAATGGCATTATCAGGTTCCTCAAGAGCAGCAAACTGGCTATCCAGCATGTGGGGTTTCATAAAGTGGTTTTCTCGAGCGTTCATTCTATTGAAAATCAAGTCACGACTTCCCTTCAGGTAGACCCAATGGTAATGCTCTTTCGGATCAATTAGTTTTCTATAGGATTCTTTTAAGGCAGAGCAAGCCAGAACACTTTTTGGTTGCTTACTTAGCAGGCTTGCCAACTGCTGAAGCCAGGGGCGACGATCATTATCGTTGATCGGGACGCCATTAGCCATTTTTTCTTTGTTACTATCCGGATGGAAGTCATCGGCATCATAAAAATCAAAGTCAAGATGTTTTGCAATCAGTTCACCCATGGTTGATTTACCACATCCTGATACACCCATAACAATTATTGGTTTGCTCATAAACAGAAGATTTTCAAACAATTCAATAGTTGAATGACGAAAAATAATACTTCCATTTGGTAATTTGATGGTTCGGCGCATGATTGTTTTGAATAGTTCTAAATAATCTTTCACGTTGTAGAGCGCTTCATATAACTTAGCGACAACTTAATTTACACCAGCAGGTTGTCCATAGAATGATTACTTTTTTGGTCTTTCTTCCTTTCCTTTTAGGCTTTGTGGTCATCGGAGTATACGGTGAGCGTAAGATTGCTGGCTTCATACAAAATCGTTTGGGTCCAATGGAAGTTGGTCCTGCTGGCTTGTTTCAGACCATCGCCGACTTACTGAAGATGCTTCAGAAGGAGGATGTCAGGCCTAAGGCTGTTGATAAGGCACTTTTTCTAATCGCACCAATTGTTGTATTCGCTTCGATATTTGCAGGATATGCAGCCTTGCCACTTACGACCGAAGTAGAGGGTTTTGGCCTGAGTGTAGGCGTCTTTTTCTTACTGGCCATTGTTTCTATTGATGTGCTTGGGGTATTATTGGCCGGTTGGGGATCTAATAATAAATATTCACTCTATGGAGCAATGCGATCTGCTGCCCAGGTAGTTTCCTACGAAATACCGCTTGGTCTGTCGGTTCTGGCTGTGGTTATGTATTACCAGACCATGGATTTACAACTCATTAGTCACCAACAAGGAGTGCTTTCTGAGGCACCTTCGTATTTGTTTGGGATAAAATCATTGGAAGTAAGGGGTGTCGGTGGCTTTTTAAGCTGGAGCGTTTTCACGATGCCTTTCATGTGGATCATCTTTATCATCTTTTTTATATCCAGTTTGGCGGAGTCCAATCGTGTGCCTTTTGATTTGCCCGAATCAGAATCTGAACTAATAGGAGGTTATTTTACTGAGTACAGTGGGTTCCGTTGGGGACTGTTCATGCTGGCTGAGTATGCCATGATGTTACTGGTTTCCTTTTTAGGAGCCATCCTGTTTTTTGGAGGGTGGAATACACCACTGCCAAATATGGGCAGTCTTGCGCTGGCTGACTGGACTACAGGACCTATATGGGGAGTTGTGTGGTTGTTTGGAAAAGCAACACTATTTATCTTTTTGCAGATAATTATTCGCTGGACCTATCCAAGATTGCGTGTAGATCAGCTCATGGCGCTATCCTGGAAATACCTGACACCAGCTGCCATTCTGTTGTTGTTCGTTGTTGGAATTTGGAAATTGTGGGTAATATGAGCAGCTATCTCAAGAACATAAAAGAAGCGATCAGTACGTTGAGTTCTGGTCTTCGGTTGACCATACGATACCTGACCGAAGCTCGTTTTTCGCGTAAGCCAATAGGGATCGAGGATGAAACGTATTTCGAAGTAGATAAGGGGATTGTCACTCTGGAATACCCCTATGAGTCACTTCCAGTGCCCGACAATGCGCGGTACCGATTGCATAATGAAATTGACGACTGCATTGTCTGTGATAAATGTGCCAAAGTATGTCCTGTGGACTGTATTGATATTGATGCCATTAAATCACCAGAAACTTACGATGTGACCTCTGATGGCACTCCGAAAAGAATTCATGCGGCTAAGTTTGATATAGACATGGCCAAATGCTGCTTCTGTGGACTATGTACCACTGTGTGCCCAACGGAGTGTTTGACAATGACTAAAGTGTACGACTTCAGTGAGTTTGATGTGAATGATCATATCTACTCATTTGCAGACATGTCCCTGGCGGAAATAGCACAAAGACGGCAGGAGTTAGAGACTTTTGAAGAGAAGAAAGCTGCTGAAAAAGCTTCCAGAGCCACCACGAATGAAAATGCACCTGCGAAACCAAAGCCGGCGGTAAAACCAAAGCCAGTGAAACCAGCTGGAGCCAAACCGAAAATGGGAGGTAAGCCAGTGATGAAACCAAAAGTGGATTCTTCATCATCCAGTGACGAAGGTAAATCAGGAAAGGCTAAACCGGTGATGAAGCCGAAAATTCAATCAAAATCAGAAGGAGATGAGCCTAAAAGGCCAAAGCCGGTAATGAAGCCTAAAGTAAAGCCTTCAGAGGACACTAAAAAAGCGTCTAAACCCAAGCCGGTCATCAAACCAAAGAGTGAGGAGGCGAAGGAATCCAAGCCTGCAAAGCCAAGGCCGGTGATGAAACCAAAAATGAAACCTGCTCAAGAGGGTAAAGAAGAGGAAAACAAAGAGGATAAGCCAAAACCCAAATTCAGACCAAGACCCATAATGCGTAAGAAACCGAAGGATGGAGATAGCGATCAGTAACATATTATTTGCTTTTTTCAGTGCCATGGTGGTATTGCCGATCATCTATATGTTGATCACCAGCAATATCATTAGAGCAGCTTTTGCGCTGGTAATCTCTTTGCTTGGTCTGGCAGCTATTTATGTGTTACTGAATGCGGAGCTGATGGCCGTGGTACAGATTCTTATTTATGCTGGAGGAATCATTGTGTTGTTGCTTTTCGGGATCATGCTGACGCGCAGAATTTCCGAGGAGGGCGTTACCACAGAGCATCGAAACCTACTTTTATCTGGAGTTATTGCCTGTTTGTTGATGGGAGCACTCACTTGGTTTATTCTAGAATCTAGCCTCCAATGGACAGGAGATCCAGTTGCCATAGATCAGGTGGAGAGAATTGGCATAAGTTTTATGACCGATTACTTGCTTGGTTTTGAGTTAATTGCATTCATCCTACTGGTAGCCCTTGTTGGAGCTTCTTATCTCGCCAAACGATCTGGAAATATATGAGTGCTATTCCTTTGACATATTATCTGATTTTATCCGCATTCCTGCTTTGCTCAGGATTGTTGATGGTGCTCATTAAGAAAAATGCGATTTTCGTTTTGTTAGGAATTGAATTGATGCTCAATGCGGCTAATTTAAATTTAGTGGCTTTTTCAAAATTTAATCCAAACCTGGATGGACAGATCTTCGCTATTTTTTCGGTGGTGGTGGCAGCTGCAGAGGCCGCCATTGCGTTAGCTATTCTTCTAAATATTTACAAATCGTTCAATTCATCCGATTTGGATGACCTAAATACCATGGAATACTAGTGGATACGCAGATGCTCTATATGATACTTGCATTGGTACTACCATTAGTTGGAGGACTTTTGGCATTTGCATCTGGTAACAAGAAGGCGCCTATAGTAGCTCTGGCTGGAATGGTCCCAGGGTTTATTGTAAGTGTCATGTTGTTGAATGCGGCATTTAATCAGCGCATCATTGCCAGATGGGAATGGCTACCAGGATATGAGCTTGGCTGGCAAATCGACCATATTTCGGCAATTTTGATTTGTTTGGTGTACTTCATATCACTGCTCGTACATTTATTCTCTGCTACTTACCTAAAAGGTGATCTGGGGATCGGTCGATTCTATGCCAAATTGGGCTTTTTCACGACTTCTATGCTTGGCTTATTAGCAGCAGATCATTTATTGCTGTTGTTCGTGTTTTGGGAACTTGTAGGGTTTTCTTCCTTTCTACTCATAGGGTTTTGGTTTAAAGACCAGAAAAAGGCTAAAGCTGCACGCGAGGCTTTTATGATCAATCGTGTAGCGGATGCAGGTCTATTGATTGGAGTCATTTTGATGGTTATTCAATTTGACCAACCATTCATTTCTGAGTTGGGTGGAGTTGAACACTCCTTTTTATTGTCATTGGCAGGTTTTGGATTGTTAATTGGAGCTTTAGGTAAATCTGCTCAATTTCCTTTTTTCGGATGGTTACCAAAAGCCATGGCAGGCCCAACACCAGTTTCGGCGTTAATTCATGCTGCTACCATGGTTGCGGCGGGTGTTTATTTACTCATTCGTGTACAGCCGGTATTGACTCCCGTAGTACTGACCACTACGGCCGTGATCGGCGCACTAACAGCTTTTATGGCAGCAGTTGCTGCTATTACTCAGTTTGATATTAAGAAAGTTCTTGCCTTCTCTACCATTTCCCAGCTTGGGTATATGGTGATGGGTATTGGCGTTGGCGCGGCAGAGGCTTCATTTTTCCATCTCTGGACACACGCTTTTTTCAAGGCGGGACTATTTCTGGGAGCCGGAGCAGTCATTCATTACCTCCATCAGGTCAATCATGAAGATCACTCGTTCGATGCACAAGACATGCGGTTGATGGGTGGTCTCAAAAAACATTTGCCGATCACCTTTATCGCTTTCCTCCTTTGTGGATTGTCATTATCCGGTCTGCCTTTGTTTTCCGGATTTCTTTCCAAGGAGGGGATATTAACAGGAACTTGGCTCTGGGCGGCTGAGAGATCTACCGAATACGGTTGGTGGGTGTACGCTGTATCGGATCTTGGGTTTATCACAGCTCTGTTGACGCCAGTATATGTTGGGCGTCAGGTTTGGATGGTCTTTTTTGGTCAGGCGCGGACAAAAATGACCCCTGTTGATCAGTCTGAACCCTTATTCAATTTTAAGATTCCTTTGATCCTGCTTTCTCTAGGAGCAATTTGGGTGTTTCATGCTGTGAATCCTCTAGATGCCCATGGCTGGTATTTTGGAAAACGATTATTTGGAGAACTAGAAACGATTCAGTCATCCATACCAACCTACACCTTGATCTTCTCAATTGCACTAGCCATTGCTGGACTAGCCATAAGCATCATCTCTTTTGGACCAAAAAATAAGAGAACGCAAGAAGCAAATTTGTTAAATGCACCCAAGTCGGTGGTTGGAAAAGTTTCCTTTAATAGCTGGTACATGGAGCAGTTTTATGATGGACTGTCGTCTGGTTATCTCAAGATTGCTGGATTCATTCAAGTAATAGACAAACGAGTAATCGACCGATTAGTGGACGGTGTAGGCGTCGTTACGGTCGTTTCTAGTAAAGTATTGGCTATTATCGATCGAGAAATCATCGATGGTCTTGTTAATTTAGTCGCCTGGATATCTTCAGCTGTAGGAGGAATATTGACCGGATTGCAGTCTGGAAAAGTGCAAAACCAACTGGTTTGGTTACTGATTTTTTTAATTACCATCGTCATTTGGTTTCAATTTTAAGTAGAAATGAAAAATGGATAACCTGCTTAGTTGGCTCATATTTATACCTTTCGCTGGTGCCCTCCTTGTAGGGCTGCTGCCGGATAGCAAGTCATTATTGATGAAGATAGTTGCTCTGGTTGCCACCTGTATACAGTTGGTGCTTGGGTTGCTGTTGTTTGTTCAGTTTGACGGCTCAGTAGCTCCTGAGAGCTGGAGTGAGGCCTTTCAGTTTGTAGAGCTTGTGCCATGGATCCAACTAAAAGTGGGCACTATTGGGTTCTTACAAATTGATTACTTCCTGGGCGTAGATGGGATTAGCATGCCATTAGTGGTTTTGAGTGCTTTGCTATTAGTCATAGGTGTAATTTCTTCATGGAACCTCACTCAAAAAGTCAAAGGCTACTTCATGCTGTATTTAGTCCTCAGTGGTAGTTTGATCGGCTGTTTTGTGGCTTTGGATTTCTTCCTGTTCTATGTCTTTTTCGAGTTCATGCTATTACCAATGTTCTTTCTCATTGGTATTTGGGGTGGTCCCAGACGTTCTTATGCATCAATCAAATTTTTCCTATATACATTATTCGGATCATTGCTGATTTTAGTGGTCATGATCGGGTTGTACCTGTCCACCGGATCTTTTGATGAGTTCGGTAATCAGGTAAATACGTTCAGTCTTGTTCAGATGATGGATGGACGTTTCATAGATAGCACGCTTCTGGCCCCTGGTAGTGGATTCTATCTATGGGGTGAGTCATTACGTTATTGGGCTTTTGTTTTGTTGTTCATCGGCTTTATAATCAAACTACCTGCAATACCGTTTCATACATGGCTGCCAGATGCGCATGTGGAGGCCCCAACGGCCATTTCTGTTTTGTTAGCTGGTGTTTTATTGAAAGTGGGAGGTTACGGATTGTTTCGGATTTGCTATGCCATATTCCCGGATATAGCCATTGAGCTTGCACAGCCTGTTGCCATTTTGGGTATGATTTCTATTGTCTATGGAGGCATGGTCGCCATGGCACAAAATGATGTGAAGAAATTGATCGCATACTCCTCAGTGTCACACATGGGGTTTGTTTTACTTGGTTTAGCTGCTTTAACTAGCGAGGGAGTTGCCGGGGCACTTTTTCAGATGGTTTCGCATGGTTTTATATCAGGAGCACTATTCTTAGTCGTTGGAGTGATTTATGACCGTACGCATGATCGGCAGATCGAAGGACTCAGTGGGTTGGCTGGGAAAATGCCTAAATACACGTTTTTTGTAGTGCTATTTTTCTTTGCTTCGCTAGGTCTTCCAGGTCTTTCAGGCTTTGTAGGGGAGTTGCTTGTGTTGATAGGTGCGATTGGCGCCGAAAGCACCAATGGACTGTTTTCTCGGTGGATTGGTATGGTGTCAGTACTTGGGATTATTATATCTGCAGGCTATTACCTATGGACTTTGCAGCGAATGTTCTTTGGTAAATACTGGACCAAAGAATCTGCATGGGATGCTAAGATGCTTGACCTTACACCGAGGGAGTGGCTGATGCTTCTTCCGTTGGCCGTACTCACGTTGCTTTTTGGTGTCTTTCCATCCTTGTTGTTGGACCCAATTGAGAATACCATGCAGTTTTTTGTGGAAAGCCTCTTAAATCAAGGACAAACTTATTTGAACCTTTAGTATGCTGGCGGATCAATTACAAGACATACTTGGAAGTTTAAGTGCATTGTCTTTTGAGATAGGCTTGTTAGCTGGTGCCTTACTACTACTCATTCTGGGGATGCTTGTCAAATCCAGGATCGCATTCAAAATAGCATATGTGGTCGTGTTGATTGCTGGCCTTTTGCTTATTCGGTTTGAGGATAATGGCTTAATGCTGTTCAATGAAAATTTGGCCATAGATGACTTAGGGGCAATATTGAAAGCACTTCTGGTTTTTGCTGGAATCTGGATTGTATTCTTCCCTACTTCCGAAAATCACGGAAGTGAATTTTACTTTCTCATTCTATCTGTGATCGTCGGAAGCTCATTTATGCTTTCTGCTAATAATCTTCTGGTAATCTATTTGGTCGTCGAACTTACCTCGTTTGCGTCTTACACGCTGACCAATTTTAATTTCGAAAAGAAATCTTACGAGGCAGGTATCAAGTACCTGTTGTTTGGAGGAGTAAGCTCTGCGCTGGCCCTATACGGCGCTTCCATTTTATATGGCTACTCTGGAACCCTTACCCTAAGCGAATTCAATTTTGGCCTCCTGGAGAATGATTACTTTCTGAATGTTGGGATGTTACTTTTTGTAGGGGGACTGCTATTTAAGGTAAGTATTGTGCCGTTTCATATCTGGGTTCCTTCTACATATGAAGCCACGCCTACTGAAGCAGTGACAATCTTATCCATTGTGCCGAAAATCGCCGGTCTGGTTCTACTGAACCGAGTGCTCGATAGTCTGGATATGATGGGCCAGTCATGGTTACTGTTGTCCATTACTATTTTAGGAATAGCAACCATCGGCATTGGAACACTTGGCGCATTGCGACAGACCAACGTGAAGCGCATGATTGCATATGGAGCCATTGCCCATTCTGGTTTTTTACTTGCAGCAGTATTGATTCCTTATCAAAATGGTTTGCAGGCATTTGTGTGGTATTCTGTGGTTTACTCTATAATGAATATTGTGGTATTCTATCTGATCTCCATTTTTGAATCCAAAGGGATTACCGAGGTTCATCAGTTTGCGGGACTCTCGTCAAAAGAGGCTTATTTGGGTGGGGTTGTTGTAGTCGTGATGATTGCTTTAATTGGATTGCCACCTACTGCAGGGTTCACCATCAAGTTTTACTTGTTTACCATGATGTGGGAGTGGTATCAGGCGGTGGGAGACCCCTGGATGCTCACTTACCTTTTGGTAGCTGTAGTTAGTGTCGTTTTTTCTCTTTTCTTCTATTTGAAGGTCCCATATTTCCTCTTTTTGAAAGACGGTCAAAACCAAAATTATTCCCGCTCATCAATCAGCCAGCGAGCCATAGCAACTATTTTCACACTCTTGGTGTTGTGGTTATTCTTTAGCCCGGAAATATTGAATAACATTGCAAATAATATTAACTTCCTAGACTGGTAACAGACTCATGAGCGACCCTATCAAACACGAATGTGGAGTAGCATTACTTCGCTTAAGAAAACCTCTGCAATATTACATTGATAAGTATGGTACGCCGGCTTACGCAGCAAAACGGATGTACATCCTGATGCAGAAGCAGCATAATCGTGGGCAGGATGGTGTAGGGGTCGCTAACATCAAGCTAAACATGTCTCCGGGTGCTCGCTATATCAGCCGTTACCGGACCACAGCCCAGCAGCCAATAGAAGAGATTTTTGGGAAGATTAGCAAAAAGTACAACAAAGCTCAGAAGGAGGGTAAAGACAATTTTTACAATGCCCAATGGATGAAGGATAATTACGCCTTCACTGGTGAGGTTTGGATGGGGCATTTAAGATATGGTACTCATGGCAAGAATAATATCGAGAGCTGTCATCCATTTCTTAGGCAAAATAACTGGAGAAGTCGTAATCTCGTGATGGCCGGTAACTTCAATATGACCAACGTAGATGAGCTGTTTGATAAGCTGGTCACCTTGGGGCAGCACCCTAAGGAAAAAGTAGATACAGTGACGGTAATGGAAAAGATTGGCCACTTCTTAGATGAAGCCAATCAAGCCATTTTTGACCAATACAGAGGTCAGAAGACCAATCAGGAAATTACCGATATCATTGAGAATGAAATAGATCTTCGTCGTGTTCTCGAAAAGTCATGTAGAGATTTTGACGGTGGATATACGATGACCGGAATGGTTGGGTATGGAGCCTCATTTGTAGCTCGTGACCCGAATGGAATCAGACCTGCATACTACTATGCTGATGACGATGTAGTAGTGGTTGCTTCAGAGAAGCCAGCTATCAAAACGGCATTTGATTGCAATTATGATGATATTAGGGAGGTCAAACCAGGGCATGCACTAATCATTGATAAGGACGGGAGTTATCGTGAAGAACAATTTATCCAACCCAAGGAGAAGATGTCTTGTTCTTTTGAGCGAATCTATTTTTCCAGAGGGACAGATCCAGATATATACAATGAACGACGTAAGCTTGGTGAGTTACTGATTCCTAATGTTCTAAGATCGGTTAATTCTGATTTAAAAAATACGGTGTTCAGTTACATTCCCAATACTGCGGAGACCTCTTTTCTTGGACTTTTGAGAGGAGTGGATCGATTTCTCATCGATAAGCGAAAAGACATTATCCTGGATAATAAACCGAGTGCAGATACGCTGGAGGAGTTGCTTTCATTTAGGCCCAGAGTTGAAAAGCTCGTGCTTAAAGATGCAAAACTGAGAACATTCATAACGGATGATCAACATAGAGATGACCTGGTAGCTCATGTATACGATACCACATTTGAGGTAATCAAGAAAAAAACCGATACGTTGGTGATTATCGATGATTCCATTGTCAGAGGCACTACACTAGAAAAAAGTATTCTGACACTGCTAGACAGGTTGGAGCCGAAAAAAATCGTTATTGTTTCTTCAGCACCTCAGATTAGATTCCCGGATTGTTATGGAATTGATATGAGCAAGATGAAGGAATTTGTCGCCTTTAGAGCTGTTTTGGGTTTGTTAAAAGATCACAACAAAGAATATTTACTGGACGAAGTGTTTGAAAAATGTCTGGCTGCCAGTGGAGATCGAAATCAGCCAAACTACGTAAAGGAGCTTTACGAGCCATTCACCTATGAGCAGGTGTCCGAAAAGATCACCGAGATTGTTAGGCCTAAACACATGAAAGCTGAGCTGGAAGTTGTCTACCAAACAGTCGAGAATTTACACAAAGCGTGCCCAAATCATTTGGGAGATTGGTATTTCACTGGAGATTACCCAACACCTGGAGGTAATCGGGTTGTCAATAAAGCGTTTGTGAATTACATGAAAGGTGTAACGATGAGAGCCTACTAACATTCCTTTAAAAATCTTGTTCAAAGGGTATGCGTAGATACAAGTATCCTTTGATAAATACCCTCGTATTGGCAATCACTCTTTTTGTCAACTACATTTCGAATACCGGAGCTATTAATGGACAAACCATTGGTGAAGTAAGTGGAGAATATTCCAGTCTTTTGACACCTGCCGGATATGCGTTTTCTATTTGGGGCGTGATCTACCTGGCATTGACAGCTCTCGTTATTTATCAATGGATCATAGCTGCAAGTGCTAACAAATCACATGATCCTTTGCATAAAGTTGGATTTATGTTGGCAGCTGCGAATATCCTCAACTGTTTTTGGGTGGTGCTATGGCTAAATGGAATGATTGCATTTACGGTTGTTCTAATGATCGCAATCCTGATCACGCTCACACGCTTAACGATTGATCTGGCCAAATGGCAGACAAAAAGCCAAAGAGGTTACTGGTTCGTTAAATTTCCAATCTATATCTATCAGGGTTGGATCATTGTGGCCCTGGTGGCGAACATTGCTGCACTTTTGACTAGCATATCCTTTAACTTCTTATTTGCAGGTACTATTTGGGCTATATTGGTAATAGCCATTGCTTTTGGAATCAATGTGTTTCAAACCATTCGATTGAAGCAGGTAGCCTCTGCGATTATCGGTGTGTGGGGAATCGTGGCTATTGGCGTGAAGCAATTAAGCACAGCACATAGTGTCTCCGTAGCAGCTTTCACAGCATCAGGATTGCTGGCGTTATTTGTCTTGACCTTTTGGATGAAAAATAAATCCATTATTTAACTATTTCCAGTGCTCATTTAATGAGTTTGACCTGACTAATTGATGAACTCAAGATAAAGTTTGGGGACCGGCCTTTGAACATTAAGGTCACTGGAAGAACGTGTGATCTTGGTCCAGAGCAGTACAATCATGAATTAGCAGAACAAAGAGCCTATGCGGTAATGGAAATGATGATGATGCAAGGGCTTAATATCAATTTTTTGGAAGTAGATAGTTTGGAGGAGAATGCACCACTTATGCCAAATACCTCCGAAAGTAACCGAAAGGAGAACAGAACCGTATCCGTCTATGTGTTTGCTGGAGGTTTGTCAGATTATCTGGCCTGATTGTAGTTCATGTTTTACGGCCATTCATGAATTAATTTTGTGAAAATTTAATTTAACCGCCTAAAATTTGGCAAAACTGTAAATATCAGAAGAAATTCAATTAAAGTTGTGTGTTGGATTTTGAACTTACAAAAATCCAACACACATTTGCCTCATCAATTCTAGCACAATTGATTTATAAAGAAGCGCGGAGAGACAGGCTCAATGAAACGCTAGCAACCTAAAAGCTTTTTAAAGGTGCTAAGTCCTGATTCAGGTAATGAAACCTGGAGAATATGAATTAATGATATGAAAACAATTAATACTTACAAGAATTTAGAAGACCAACTGCATCTGAGAGATGTAGTGTGTTGTTGCTGTTGTAGATAATCGCTCATCGATATCTGTAATTTTTCTAGTCAACAATCACCATACAATGTCTTCCATAATTAATCAAACAAACGTATCCACAATCAACTGCTGTACATACTTTATGTGCTGTGCATGTTGTATTTGTTGCATGATTACCCGGATTCAGTTATAAAAAATAAAATTAGCAAATTATAACAAACCCCGGGAAGCAGTCATCTCGGGGTTTTTTATTTAAAACAAGTTAAAATGAGCACCAAAACTATTTCTAAAGAAGCAGAAGCTGACATAAAAGAGCTTAAGGATAAGATCCAAAGCTTCAAGCTAGGCCAAATACCAGAAGAGCGCTTCAAGGCATTCAGATTAGCGCGTGGCGTCTATGGGCAACGTCAACAGGGCGTTCAGATGTTCCGCTTAAAGCTTCCTTTTGGCAAGATTACGGCGGATCAGTTGGAAACGGTGGCCAATCTCTCTGAGCAGTACACCAACGGTAATTTGCATTTGACCACTCGTCAAAACATCCAACTTCACTATGTGAAACTTGATGATTCTCCTGCCATCTGGGAAGAGTTGGAAAAGGTAGGAGTGACTTCAAAGGAAGCGTGTGGAAATACAGTGAGAAATGTGACGGCCTCACCTTTTGCGGGAATTGATCCGGAGGAGCCATTTGATGTCTCTCCATATGCTCAAGGAGTATTTGAATATTTTTTAAGAAACCCTGTCTGCCAAGAGATGGGCAGGAAAATAAAGATTGCATTTTCTTCCTCAAGAAAGGATTCGGCTTTCACTTACATTCATGATTTCGGATTTATTCCAAAAATTAAGGATGGTGCATATGGATTCGAAGTGATTGTTGGTGGAGGGCTTGGTGCTCAGGCCTTCATGGGACAGTTGGCTTACGAATTTCTACCGCAAGATGAGTTGATTCCTTTCATTGAGGCGGGATTGCGCGTGTTTGATCGCTATGGTGAGCGCGAGAGAAGACATAAAGCAAGACTGAAGTTCTTAATAGACCCTAAAAAGGGAATAGGACTTGATGGCTTTATGAAATTGATTGAAGAGGAGCGTAAGTCTTTGCCGTATGAAACCTACAAGATTGATACAAAAAAGGCAATTACGACTGTTCCAGAAGAAGGCTCTTTACTGACAGTAGAGGAAATCGATAC
>JAMWZA010000058.1 GCA_024305105.1 Marinoscillum sp. | reverse complement strand
ATATAAAAGTATAAGATAAGTTATTTAGCTTCCAGGGAGTCGATATAGCAAGCCCATTCTGAGACTAACCTCCATTAATCTATGATGGTTTTGATCGAGGTAAAAAGGAACAACTGAATACCATCGAAATTCAGGGTTAAGGTAAAGTTCTATTTTCTCTTTGAACTCATATTTCCATCCAAACCCTACAACAGTCCCTATTCCAGACTGATTATCAAAATGATCATCTCCTTTCAGCTCCAATCCTAAAAACACACCTGCATTCCAAAAGAAATACTTTTTTGGAACGAATCTTATAACCATAGGGACTGTCAGTAGATTGAGGGGTCTGTATACTGAATCCTGTTCGTCATTAGGACCGGCATAGGGAAACCGTATCAACTTATGTCTGGCACACTGCAATCCTGACTCAAGACTCACTTCATCGTCTAAATGATAGACGTAAGCCAATCCAGTGACAGCATAATCAATACCATCATAGGTCGTTCCTCCATATTGCCTTCGTATCGTACCAAAGTCACTATAACCATAAGATGAATAAGTAATGCCTAGTTGAACCTTAGACACACTTTTTAGCTCCTGTGCTTTTACGAGCGCAGGAACCATCAGCAAACAGCTTAGCATAATGAATCTATTCATCTTTATTATAATAGGGAGCATGATACTATTCAATCTGGATACGATTAACTATTTCACTACCATCAAACTGAATCACCATTATGTGTAAACCAGAAGAAAACCCACTCAGTCGAACTCGAGATCTAGGCTCTATCAGGTACTGTGTTAACAAAAGTTGACCATCAATACTGTAAATCCTCACCAGAGCCGGCATGCTTTTACTTACTCCGAGCAATTCTATGTTAAGCTCTGTCTTCGCTGGTACTGGGTAGACTTTGAGTGCTTGACTATTCGACAAACTCAGAGGCAACCCATCAAATACCTCAAGAATTACTGTTACCACTTCTGCTGCCTCATACAGATCATCACCCGATTGAGAAGCAGTAATTTCCGTACTACCTGCGCCTAATATGTTCACAATATTCCCGTTGATCACGGCCACATCTGTGTTGGAGCTTTCATATAACACTGTGAGACCAGAACTAGCCGTACCATTCAAGCTGAAAGGCAGGTCAGTTGTTAATCGACTAGATAGGGCATTGAAAGTGATGAATTGAGGCGCTTTTTGCACAACAAGCGTACGTATGATGTCTGCAGCAGGCTCATAAAAATCGTTTCCTGCTTGTGAGGCTGTAATCTCCGAACTACCGGCTCCTATTAATGTAACCAGATTACCCTCAATAGTTGCGACGGCCGGGTTAGAGCTTTCATAGATCACATCAAGACCAGAAGATGCTTCAGCATTCAGGTTAAACACCCCATCAGTGATCACACGGTTTGGTAAAGTTGCAAACTCAATAGACTGCAACCCTTTGAGAATAACCAGGTTTTGAGCTACAACTGGTGCTGCATCATAGAAGCCATTTCCTGATTGTCGAGCTGTGATTTGTGTTTGACCAACACCCAAAATGGTCACCAGACTTCCATCAATTTCTGCTACCTGAGTATTTGAGCTTTCATAAGTAATCCCCAGACCTGAGGATGCTACTCCTTGCAGTTCAAAAGAACCTTCACCATATCTTTTATCTGCAACAGGGTCAAATACAATTAACTGACTACCTTTTTGAACTGACAATTGCTGACCTACTGACAAGGCAGGATGGTAGTTCTGATTTCCATTTTGCTCAGCTGTAATCATAGATGTCCCTAGTCCGACCATGGTCAAAGTCGTACCGTTTACTGTAGCCACCGCTTCATTAGAACTTAAGTAAGCTATTGGCAACCCTGAAGTAGCAGTAGCCGTGAGTTCGAATGCACCGCTATCAAATGATCTGGTAGCCAGAGCATCAAAGACTATTTCCTGATTGGCTTTTGCGATATCAATGGTTTGGCTTACTGTGCTCGCTTCCAGAAACGTTTCGTTTCCAGTCTGGACAGCTCCGAATGTGACCATTCCTGCACCTACAATAGTTACTCGATTACCTTCAACTTGTGCAATGGAAGGATCAGAACTGGTAAACAGTATTTCTAATCCAGAATCTGAAGAAGCTATGAGTTCAAATGCAGGGTCACCGAAGGTTTTACCTGTGATTGGCTCAAAAGTAATGACCTGATCCAACTTACAAAACGTAATTGCGACCTCAACTGTCACCACATCCGAACACCCGAAGGGGGTGGTTTTTTCAATGTAGTACGTTCCACTCTCTTTGATATCCTCAGGAGTTATAACTTCATTGAGTAACGCTTCATCCGAGTAGTATTTCACAATACCTTCCACGTTTGATTGGTCTACAAATAAGTTTGTCAAATTCACCAAATCAACCGTACATGCCACTATGTCCGTGGCTACTAAATCTGGCTTTTCGTGGTAAGTGACATCTACCTGGGCGACATTGCTACTATCACAAGTCATGGATCCTTTAACAGCCCATACCTGGTAAGTTCCCTGATTGGCTGCGCTTGCCGTAAAACTAAATTGCTGGTCTGTGGATGTAAAGCCATTCGGACCTATCCAGTAATAAGAACTCGCTCCAGAAACAGTTCCTGCGCTAAGGGTAACCTGATCTCCTGAGCACACATCACCAGCGCCAGTTATTTGAGGGGTATCAAGAATTTCTCCACACACTATAAAGCGGCGAACTTCCTTCATACTCCAGACTCCCACGCTATCACGAACCCGGAAAGAAATATCATGAGTACCTTCCTGGATACCGGACGCCGCAATCAAATTATTGATATCTAAGAAGTCTGTGGGAGCAAATGATGTCACCGGTGTTCCCTTTCCATGACCTGGGTCAGTACCAACAAAATACTCCGCTGCTATAATAGGACCACCATTATTTGCCACTGCAGTCGGTTGGACATAGACCACTCTACCCTCGGCATGACTCCATATACCAACACTATCCTTCACTCTGATAAACAGGTTGTGAAAACCAGGTACTAACCCTTCCAGTGAAACCTGTGAAGAAAGGTCTATAATATCACCTTCCGTAAAACTAGCGATCGATAATCCTTTACCATTGCCCGGATCAGTATTGAAAAAATACTCAGCTGCTACAACCGGACCATTATTCCCAATCAAACTACCTGGTTGTATATAAACCACTCTACCCTCGGCATGACTCCACTTGCCGTGAGTATTCTGAACCCTTAGGAATAAATCATGAAACCCTGGTTCGAGCGACTCAGTACTGAAGTTGCCAAGAATATCGAGTTGATCAACAGCAAACGTATTGTCTAAAGTGAGTGCTTTTCCAACACCGGGATCGGTATCAAAAAAATACTCAACAGCAACAATCGAACTGGTATCCAGAGCATTGGCTTCTGGTTGAACATAAAATATTCTGCCTTCATCCAGCCCCCAGGTTCCGGTGGTGTTTTGCACTCGTATAAACAAATTGTGAAAACCAGGACTTAGCGAAGAGATATCTATTGAATTAACAACACTTACATCTGCCAGATTATCAAAGGAAGCGAGGAAAACTCCATTACCAACACCTGGATCTTCGTCAAAATAATATTCTGCTGCAATCAAAGGTGGCACTTCCGCTGCTTCAAATACATTACAGCCTTCCCTATTTATTTCAATATCTACATCATTATTCACCCCTACTCTCGACGGACTGGTACTGACTACACGAAAACGATATCCAGTTCCAGTGGGTAGATCGGCTGGCAAAGTAATGAAAAAGTCAGAGGCTACCACGCCAGACTTGGCACCTACATTCATTGCCTGCTCAAACGATCCTGATCCATCAGAAAGTTGTAAAATGAATTCGTTTTCGGAATTGAACTTACCCGTTATAGGAAAGATTACTCTAACCGAAGATGCTCCACAAATGTTTCCCGCAAAGACTACTGGCTTACCCACGGTTGTAGGCTTATTTCCGGCTAAACGTGCAATAAAGGCACTTTGACCTGAACTGGTTAGGTCAGTTTCTCCAAAAGAGATGGCATTGGTGAATACACCAGACACATAGGTATTTCCATTGGCATCCAAACCAATCCCTTCGGTATAATCAATTCCGCTCTCACCTGCCTGCTGTACCCATAATGGAATTCCTTCTGGTGAAATCTTGGCCACAAAAATATCGGCCGCACCACTGTTGAAATTACTAATGGTAATATCTGAGAAAGTAGCTATCGACTGAAACCGACCCGTTACATAGCTGTTGCCTATCGCATCTATAGCAATGCCTCCCCCATGGTCATAGTCTGGACCTCCAGCACCTCTTGCCCACTCACATTGACCTGCAGCATTGTACTTGGCAATGAAAATATCCTGAGTTCCAATGCTGGTCAGACTGATACTACCGAAACTAGCAGTAGCGGAAAAAAGACCTGTTACATAGCTATTGCCTACTTCATCTACAGTAATGTCCATACCACGTGCTTCACCTCCAGTCCGTATCCAGACCTGATAACCTGACGGATCATATTTTGAGATGAAAAACTGATTGATCCCACCGGGAGTGTTACAAAACCCAGTGAGATAGCTATTCCCAAAACCATCAACTGAAATCGCATTAGCATTTGGATAACTGGCAGTAGTGTAAGAACCCGTTCCTCTACTGGTCCGGCTCCATTGCAACACTCCCGATGAGTTATATTTAGCTACCAGGTAATGTGTAGAAGTTGTAGAAATTGGCCCCACGCTTGATCCTCCACTTACATAACAATTACCCTGGTCATCCACAGCAATACTTGAGCCTTGATCAATATATGCAGTGGTATACTTCTGTGCCCAGACTGTGGAGCCTGCAGCATCATATTTGACAATAAACAGGTCTCCGTATGTATCAAATGTTATTGATGAAGACCCGATAGAAACAGTATTGGTAGCTCGTCCGGTTACATAGTAATTTCCTGCGGCATCTGAGGTGATGTCTCCGGCAATGACCGTACCTGTACCACTACTTCCCGTTCGCTCCCAGAGCATACTGCCCGTAGAGTCGTATCTGGTAATCACAAAATGATTACCCAATGCACTCAGTACATAACTATCTCCATTGCTCTGAGTAGAAATACCCTTACTCTCAGTCCCTGAAGGGGCTTTTGCCCAACTCCATTGTGGTAACGATTGCTGTTGGGAATACCCATTGATGGAAATATCCGAACCATTATCTACACCTGACACTCTTGGGTGTGTGGCTACCACCCGAACGCGATATGCCTTACCAATAATTGCGTTAGCTGGAATCACCGCATGCAGTGGGCTCGTTTTACCTTCTCCGATAATGGCAGGAAAGGTAAAGGACCCAAATGGATGAGAAAGCTCTACCTGGAATAGATTGTTCGCATCAAATTCACCTTCGGAAGTAAAGGAAACTTCAATAGAAGCGCCTGCATTTAGAGTCTGCTGAGCAAGTCCTTTTGTGTTTATTATGTGTTTAGCCGGTCTATTCTTTCCCAGCCTGGCAATAAAAGAACCTGTAGAAGAACTGCTGAGGTCGGTTTCTCCAAAAGAGATGGCACTAGTAAAATAACCAGCTGTATAGGTATTTCCATTGGCATCAACTCCGATTGACGACCCAAAGTCAGTTCCACTTACTCCCGCCTGCTGTACCCATAATGGAATTCCTTCTGGTGAAATCTTGGCCACAAAAATATCGGCCGCACCACTGTTGAAATTACTAATGGTAATATCTGAGAAAGTAGCTATCGACTGAAACCGACCCGTTACATAGCTGTTGCCTATCGCATCTATAGCAATGCCTCCCCCATGGTCATAGTCTGGACCTCCAGCACCTCTTGCCCACTCACATTGACCTGCAGCATTGTACTTGGCAATGAAAATATCCTGAGTTCCAATGCTGGTCAGACTGATACTACCGAAACTAGCAGTAGCGGAAAAAAGACCTGTTACATAGCTATTGCCTACTTCATCTACAGTAATGTCCATACCACGTGCTTCACCTCCAGTCCGTATCCAGACCTGATAACCTGACGGATCATATTTTGAGATGAAAAACTGATTGATCCCACCGGGAGTGTTACAAAACCCAGTGAGATAGCTATTCCCAAAACCATCAACTGAAATCGCATTAGCATTTGGATAACTGGCAGTAGTGTAAGAACCCGTTCCTCTACTGGTCCGGCTCCATTGCAACACTCCCGATGAGTTATATTTAGCTACCAGGTAATGTGTAGAAGTTGTAGAAATTGGCCCCACGCTTGATCCTCCACTTACATAACAATTACCCTGGTCATCCACAGCAATACTTGAGCCTTGATCAATATATGCAGTGGTATACTTCTGTGCCCAGACTGTGGAGCCTGCAGCATCATATTTGACAATAAACAGGTCTCCGTATGTATCAAATGTTATTGATGAAGACCCGATAGAAACAGTATTGGTAGCTCGTCCGGTTACATAGTAATTTCCTGCGGCATCTGAGGTGATGTCTCCGGCAATGACCGTACCTGTACCACTACTTCCCGTTCGCTCCCAGAGCATACTGCCCGTAGAGTCGTATCTGGTAATCACAAAATGATTACCCAATGCACTCAGTACATAACTATCTCCATTGCTCTGAGTAGAAATACCCTTACTCTCAGTCCCTGAAGGGGCTTTTGCCCAACTCCATTGTGGAGTAACATCCTCTTGAGCTACTGTGTGGTATGAGCCAATGAGGAGCCCCAGAACCAAAACGAGTAATCTGAAGAGG
This sequence comes from Marinoscillum sp., assembly GCA_024305105.1. Lineage (GTDB taxonomy): Bacteria > Bacteroidota > Bacteroidia > Cytophagales > Cyclobacteriaceae > Marinoscillum. The sequence goes on along the minus strand of JAMWZA010000058.1, from coordinate 23,250 downwards.
AGATAACTCGCCTCTTCTTTAATCCTCAATAAAAAGATCCTTTCCATGACTATAGTCCTTTCAGACCAGTTTATTGTTGCTTACTGGCTTTGAGTTGAACCTCCAAATTTCCACCTAATGGAATGGACGTATTGTTGATAGTTACATCCAATACTTGCGGAATCTGTGGCAAAGGGAAATATCGATATCTGCTATCAGCAGGAGAACCCTCTACAAATGGTGTGCTTCCACCGTGTAGTCCAACATCTGTACCGTCGGTTCCATATTTCTTACCAGGTGAACTATCCAACAGATTGAAATCTACATAAGGAGCACTCTCCGGAGTTGACTGGCTATATGACCATATGGCTGTCTCAAATGAATCGTAATGTCCAAAATTCGGATCCACATTAATGATGTTACCGGTACCTGAATTCGTACCGGTATTAAACGCATTATCATCAAAAGTTCCTTCTATAGCATAAAGAATATTGTTGGTGAATGTGCAATAAAGATTATCCGCAATACTGGCAGCATATGCCACATAAAAGATGTTGTTAGTCACTGTAGCAGATCTGTTAGAACTAAAAGAAGCCAATACCACATTGTTGCTAAACAGCCAATAACCGGCACCGTGTACACCAAGTGAAACTGCATTAATGATGTTATTCTTTATGATACCATTATTAAACCTTATACTATTTCCTGAAATGCTTGTAATCACATTATTTTCAATCAGGTAGTTGTTATAGGGAATCGTCTGACCGCCGTTATTCCAATAGATATTGGTAATCTTATTCCTGGAGAGTACAATATTAGAAATGGCATTGGAGTAAGTACTTGACGTACCAAAAGTAATGTTGGTAATTGCACAACCAGTAAGTCGACTGCCAGACCCGCTGGAAGCGTTGTTACTGGTATAGCCATAATTAATGCTCGAAATGTATGTTTCCAGTGGTAAGTTCTTATTAGGAATTGCCCCAGCTCCGATGATAATCAAAGGTTTGGTGATCGTGATATTACCATAATCCAAACCTGAGCCAGCCACGTATAGTGTATCTTTAGCCAAAGCAGCATCAATCGCTGTTTGTAGAGAAGAGTATTGTCCCGGACTGTTAGGATTGTTACTAACAGTGATGACTTTGGCAATGACCTGATTTGATGCTAAAAGCCCAATGAGGATGAGGTAAATGTAATTAATCGTTTTCATGTTGCTATTTGATAAACTAAAAGTATGCTATGAGAGAAGGTATGTTGTCCACTATTTTGAAAGAGTAGAGTAGTTATTTTGCAGTTATCTTTTACCTAATTGGTCAGTCGAACCCTTTCCTGTTTGGATAAATACTCACCGTACATCCAACCATCATGTGGATATTCCTGAAGGTCATAATCGATATATCGCTTAAGTGAAATAGTGACATTACCGACAAACTCTGGACCCATACTGTTAACAGGAATTTTAATGACCCTTGACTCCATGTCATCATGAGAGTGGGAGAATGAATCGTTATTTGAGGTAGTTATATAGACTATAATGCGTTCATCAGGACCCAGTTTGTTTCCAGTAAATGGTATCTCAATTTCTTCCGAAATGGCATACTGACCATCGAGACTGCCGATTTGAATCTCAGAAGGAATACCAACTTTATTGACGAATAAGCGTTCGTCAAGGTCTGTGTAATAAAATGTAAGGGTATCATAGAAACCTTCTAGGGTCAACTGGTAATCAACTAATCCTAAAAAGTCCTTTTCCTTCATGGTCTTGTTCTCCACGAGTATTTGAGATTGGCTATTGAGCCTTAGTCGAGTAGTGCCAAAACGAAAGTATGCGATGGTTTCGACCTCATTCTCTTCACTATCATAAGTGGCAGAGTAGTTGGTTTCGACACGATCCTGATTCACGTCTTCTATGCGTTGAGAGTCGCAGCTCGCCATTGCCAACAGCAACAGTAAGCTAAAATTAACAGCGGATTTCATCTTATATTTGAAGTAAGAAAATCGAACACACCCCTACTCATTAATCTGATTCAGAATCGTTCGAATTTCCATACGAAAATACCACGCAGCCCACCTCAAATCAATACCTACTGATAGGTATTGTTCACTCAGGAGCTTTAAAAGGCATTTTTTATCTCATACGAAGAATCAAATCCATTTTTCAAAACGAAAATAATCAGGTGAATTAAACTCTGAAAACCCATTTTGGCCAGAATTTTTTTACGATGCGTATCCACGGTGTGAATACTGATAAAAAGCTCTTCGGAAATCTCCTTACTTGTATGCCCTTTTGACACCAACGAAAGGATTTCCTTTTCACGAAGCGAAAGCTCTTGATAGGCTCTTATTTTAGGATCATCATCAGCGTTAGACGTGCTTGGCAAGTTCTTTACTTCTAAAGCCATCTTAATACTTACCAGTAGCTGCTTCTCTGAATATGGCTTCAACAAAAACGCCTCAGGTTGAGTTTTCCATGCCTCTGCCAGGAGGGATTCATCTCCATAGGCGGTTAAAAAGATCGTCTTGAATTGATTGTGCTGTTTTAAATGCCTGATCAAATCAATGCCAGAAAGCGACCCTTTTATCTTGACATCACACAAAATCAAGTCTGGATGATGTTTCGAAAACAAATCAAGGCCACGATCGTGCCGGTCGGCTGGCCCGTATACCTCATACCCATTTGCTGTGAGTAAATCTATTAGGTTTTGAGCTACTATTTGCTCATCCTCTACAATCAGTATTTTCATGTAAATTATTAATTCATTACAATAGGAAATTCGATACTCACAGCGGTCCCCTGATTAACCCCCAACCCAACAATCCCCCAGGTTCCATCCAGTTGGATCACGAGTAAATTAATAAGTTCCAGACCGAAACTGCCTTTCCAATTCACAACCTTCTCACCAGGAATACTCACCCCATTGTCAGTGATCTCGATTTTGAGATTGGAATTGTCAGACAGGCATTTTGTAGATATTTTCCGGTTGGTGATTAAGTCCGTAAAGGCATGCTTTTGAATGTTGGTATAGATTTCATTTAAAATCAAACCAAATGGTACGGCCTGAGAGGGCGAAAGCATGACATTGTTAATTTCGTTCGTCAGCGTGATCTGGTAATTCGTAGACTCCTTGATCAAATAAGCTTGCAAATCCAACACATATTCCTCCAAACCTATCTGGTTCACGTCACCTTCCTCGTATAGTTTTTTATGTAACAGAGCCATGGACATCAACCGGTCCTTCCCTTCCCTGAGTGCAGTGGCTATCGCACGGTCATTAGATCGCGTAGCTTGTAGATTTAGCATATCAGACACTACCTGCAGGTTGTTTTTTACTCTGTGGTTTAGCTCGCGCATCAAAAGCTGTATTTGCTCGTTCTTCTTGACTAAGGCACCATTCAACCGGAGCAACTCCGAATTGTTAATGGCTGATTCTTTTCGCTCCCGGTTGTAACTACGCTTAAATGTTATAATCGTCATGGCTATAAAGATCATGCAATAAGCTATGGTACTCATCACATCGATGTATCTGCTAGATCTGGAGTGATAGCCATAAGTATACTCATGTCCAAACCAGTAATCAATTAGATAAACGCCAACTACTGCGATGAAAAAAGTGCCGAAAATAAGCCCCTGAGTTCTCTCCGGGCTTATGATGAGCGTAATGATCATGAGCATCAAAAGAATAAATACTACCGGTCCTTCCGCTCCTCCATTGAAGAAGAAAATACTTCCCATTATACCAAGGGAAACTAAAACAAGTGTCCAAATATGAGTAACAGTGAAATGGCCGAGAACTCTGGAATGGTGAAACAATACACCAAGAAATATTATACCAATCAGTGATAACAAATCCACCAGCCAATGCAAGCCAATGAGGAGATTAAGAACAGTGCCCAAGACTCCAAAAATGATAAGGATAAAAATCAACGAATTGAATAGCAAGTGCTCTAGTTCAAAACCACAACCTTGACCACTTATCAATCTAAAAAGTTTATTCATGACAGCTCCAACGATCACCCATGATGAAACGCCAACAGAATAACGTCAATACCAACGCTGAGGTTGTTATTTGAAATCAATTATTCTTAGCTAGATTTCGCGGTTTTCACTTTCTTTGAGCCGTGAATCCAGAAGACATCTTCAAACGGTTTGTCCCTGAGCTAGCGGTCGCTTACTGTGTTCGTTTGTACACCTATTTTGGCTTTGAATTCAAGATCAAAAAGAGCCGCCAGACTAAGCTGGGCGATTATCGCTATTCCCCACAGACGAAGAAGCACACCATCACCATCAACAATGACCTGAACCGGTATGCTTTTCTGGTCACGTACCTTCATGAAGTGGCACATCTCGTCACATTTGATGACCATGGTAGACGCGCAGCTCCACACGGACACGAATGGAAGCAAAATTTCAAGAAAGTAGCACAGCCAGTACTGACCAATGAAGTATTCCCCGAGTCCGTACTGATTGCATTAATGAACTACTTCAAAAACCCAAAAGCAGCAAGCTGTTCTGACCCTGTCCTCTACAACATCCTGCGCCAATTTGATAGACCTTCTGAGCTCATCGCACTAAGTCAGATAAGGAATGGCGAAGTATTTGATTTTCAGGGAAAACACTACCTTAAGCTAGAGAAGAAACGGACAAGAAGTGTGTGTCAGGAAGTATCGTCCAAACGAAAATTTTTAATTTCTGAAATTGCCCGAGTCAAAAAACTAAACGTCTAGATTTAACCTTCCAAGAAGTCTGTTTGGAATTCAAATCCTTCATGTAATAATTCCATTAAATTCTATAACTATTCAATCTATCCAATTCATTGACTAAATTGAAGCTTAATTAATCTCAGAATGGCTGACACGATATCGATATATAATTTCAAAGGAGGCGTGGGTAAAACGACCACAGCACTAAATCTTGGAATTAGTTGGTCCAAATCGTTTAAGGTATTGCTGATTGATTTTGATCCACAGTGCAATCTCTCTAACTCCATTGGCAGTAATCAAAAAAGCACCACAGTTTACCAATACCTCAAAAAAATCATGCACGATCACGATGTGAATCCTCAACCAGAAGAAATCACTCCATATCTCCACTTAATCCGAGGAGACCTTCAGATGACTCACACAGAAAGCAACAATCAATTCATCTCTTTTGGTAAAACGATGATTGATAAACTGTTGATGCACTTCCGAAATGATTATGATTTCATCATCATGGATTGCCCGACAAATTTTGGCGTACTTGTCAAATCAATACTTGGAGCATCTAAAAACATTCTAATACCGGCCATTGCCGACAATTTTTCTTTAACTGGGGTTCAGACGCTAATGACTTACCTGGCTGCTGTAGAGAATGAATCACTAAATATCTTAGGCGTATTTTTTAATATGTTCAATGGAAACATGAACCTGTCTGCCAAAAAATATGAGGAATCGAAGGAGAATTTTGGTCGATTGATACTGGAATCAACAGTGAGTCGATCAATTAAAGTAGGTGAAGCCAATGATGTGGGCCGCTCCATTGAAGACTACTCTCCCGACAATACTGCAGCGAAAGACTTTATGAAGCTGAGTGACGAACTTTTAGCCAAGTTTCATAGCCAAACGCTCAATCCGGATTACATCGTCCCGGAATTACTTGAAAAAATGCGTGACTGATTCTTATCAATTGAAAGCCATTCTAAACTGGTCTCAGCAACTATTGCAAGTACAGACAATCAATTAAACACCCAATCGTCCCTGCATCATTTCTTCTACAATAGAACATAAGGCTTTAGGGGTCATGGTACGCCAGTTGATAATCTGTAGTTTCCCTCCGAAGTTGATGTACTGATCGATTTCATATGCAGCCATTTCCTGTTCCACAAAATCTCGAAAACAGATAGCGGTCACCCAGCCCTGATTGCCGGACAGGCTGGCGTCTTCTACCTCCTCAAACCACTCTTCATAGTAGCTGTCGTCACTTCCGTGAAAGTTAAGAATGTTCTCCCCTATTAGAATAAACTTGTTGATTCCAGTGCTCAAAATGTGCTCGACTACATTTCGCTTCAGGTGCATGATGTCGTTATTGATGGCATCATTCCACTCGCCGATAAATTCAATAACAATAAAACCCTCTACATAATCAGCGTAGAGCACTTTCATGTAGAGGGTTTCAGACCCAAAGAAGTCCCATCCTGGATCGATGTAATAACCGTAAATGTTTTCAGAATACAGGTCGTAATTGTACTCCTTGCCGTAAAATGGTGAATGCTGATCTTCACTAGAATCATAATGAGCATTCCACCCAAAGTATGGCTCTATTTGGTGCATTATTTTTTGATGACTTTGTAGGTTCTTGTATTTGTTGCTGTCTGGATACGTATCAAATACAATCCTGATTCAAAATCGTTCATTTGAATGTGCAAATTTTCACTTTCTGCTGAACACTGATAAAGTTTAACACCAGCCTCGCTATAAACCTGCACTTCAATGAGTCCCTCTCCAGCGATAATCAATTTCTGACTAACAGGGTTTGGGTAGACCGTTAAAATCCCTTTCTCAGCATATAGCACTTCACCCTGACCTGCCAATACAAGATCCGATGCTGACCTTGGAGAAATCTGATAGTCAGAACCAAACTGACCAACAAACCCGGTAACATCAAATAGTCCCTCTGGAACTGTAGTTCCTACCAGAGGGTGAGCAGATGAACCAATACGTAATGTCAGTGACCCAGTATTATCTTCAATGATGAAATTCCCAGCCGAGCCACTACCCTGAAAAGCTGAACCTGGTCGATCAAATCGAACTCCCTTGATAATCACCAGTTGGGACTCATACTCTTCTCCTATTTCATCAATTGTGAGCTCTATTGGATCGGGTAATGCTGTTCCCTGGGAAACAATAGTGATAACAATCGGAGACTCCTCGATTTGAAGTAAACTATTGTATTCAGAAAGACCTCCACTTACAACTATGCTATCGCCCTGGCTTAAACCCGAAGATTCATTTCCAGCATCAAAACTTCTTACCACAATACCTGCAGTTCCATCATAGATCACCCGGCTATTGCTGCTATTATTTCCTTCATCAATGACTACACCCGTAACATATACCACCTCACCAAGCTCTTTGGCACGAGCATCAGCAATGGTAATGATTTCAACCGATCCTTCGGTACCCATCACATCAATAGTCACATCATTTGCTCCAGACGAGGTATGCGTTACTGTTCGCTCGTAGGAGGCCCCATCTTCAGCACTTGGCGCAAACTGAAGGTAAACAGTAAATTCCTCAGTCGATTCACCTTCATCATGAGTCAAGGTTACCTCATTTGCATAAGTCTCACCATTAACAGAAACCTGAAAAGGACTTTCTACACTTACAGTAACATCTGCAGTAAGGTTATTACCGATAAGCGTATACTGCTGACCAAATGTAGTTCCTGCTTCCACCATCCCAAAGTCCGGTGAGAAGTTCAATTGATCCACATTCATATATGGATCTGTACTACTTCCCCATATTTCGGCCACCCATTCCGGGTGGTCAACAAATGGATTTCGGTTGTTCTGGTAACCGTAAGCCTTTTCATGCCGATCAATTTCGTATTGATCAACAGGATCATTTTCATGCCATTGGATCAATGTATTCAAAACGCCCATTTCCGGATCTCCAGTAAACGTTTCTCTACTTACAAGCTCAAGATCAAGTCGCTCACTTTCATAGCGCATATCCATGTAAAAAAGGATTCTGGCTACATCTCCTTTAATGGCATCACGAGGTTCGAAGAAATCGGCATTGGTATAAGTATCAGGAGCTTCACCTTCCTCGTTTTCTACTGAATTCTCAATATCTTCAAAATCCTTATTACTTTTAGATGAGTTTACGGTAGCGTCTGATGGTCTTAGGTTGTGAACATCTGTATACGCCGTATCCGAATTATCAGAAAAGCCATGAGAAGACGGCCAGGTGTGTTCTCTATTCCAAAAATCAGGTTCGTTGTTTGAAGCAAAGCTTTGTTTGGGAATAGAGTTATTCTTATAAAACAAAATGATGTTGTCTGTATTCTCAGGGTCTTCATCCAAATCTGGAAGAATCACATCTCTAAATTCGCTGTATGACCTCACCGTATGGCCTCTTGAAATTTGATGTAAAATGGTTTTCAATGCTTCACCTGAGAGTTCGGCTGTCCCATCGTAATAATCATCGGGAATAGTCTGTCCCAGTAATGAACCATATAGAAGGACAAAAAGGAGTGTAATGCTGTTTTTCATATGATGACTTAAGCCAAAAAAAGGGGATGCATAGCGCCTCCCCTTTTCTTATTTAGTTATAAAAATCTTACTGTTCGAATTCTACATATTCGCCGCCTTCATAAATCACGTAAAGCGATCTAGACCCAGCTCCTGGTTCCCATGTAGCATAAGTAACCAAGTATTTTTGTCCCTCTTCGGTATCTGGATATAAAACCTCAAGTCTACCAGTGATGGCATCAAATCGCTGCTGTTCGGACCAAAGCGTGATATCAAAGTTTCTGTACTGCTCTGCAGACTCAGCACCTGCCTGGTTCTCCTCTCTGAATTCTTCTGCTATCCAAACCCAGTCTTCGAATCCAAGATCCAACTTAATAGTATTATCAGGCACCCATTCCCCATCGATAAGACCGAAAGATAATGACTGTGTGGTTACCTGGAATGCATCGCCATAAATAACCCATTCACCATCCACTAAAAAGAAATGAGCAAGGTCTTCTACAACCCCTCCATCATAGTAAACATAACCTACCAGGATGGATTCTCCATCCTCAGCGAACTTGAAAGTATCTTTTAAGTAGTATGGAATTTTCTCTTCTGCCTCGTCAGTATTACTGAAGTTAGAGAAAGACTCTCCAAAATAATCTTGGTAAGAATCAGAAGGAAGTGGCCATACATACACCCAGCCGTAAGCTGATGTCTTAACTACACGGCTTTCGATATCTCTCTCCGTAAAGCTTCCATTGTAATAGTCATGCGTTACGTCAAGGTAAGCACCAGTAGATGCATCTGGCATTTTGTATTCTGCATAAATGGCAAGATCACCTTCCAGGTCGTCGAAGTTACCGTAGGTATAACCCAAATCCTCATATTCTGCGTCTGAGACAGTTACTTCTGTACCAGCTGCCAAGTAAGGTGAACCACCGTTATAAACATCATAGTTTACTAAAGCGGAAGATCCGTTAGCCAAATACCCAAAATTAGAAGACATGATCGTAGGTACTTTTTCTTTAGCCTCGTCCTCTCCACTGAAATTTGGGAAAGAATTATCAACTAATGAATAGTCATCTTCAGTCAAAGTATATTCAAAATCTTTGATTACACTTATCAACTCGCTATCTGAATCGATTTCTAACTCAGTATAGACATCATCAAGCTCACTTTCACATCCTACGAAAAGAAAAGAAAGTGCTGCTAGTGAATAAATAAATATATTTTTCATATTTCTAATTCTTTAGAAGTTTACTTTAATAGTAGCTGTCCAGGTTCTTCCTAAACCATAGTATACAGTAGCAGTTTGAGCCACACTTCCATTTCCATCAGTAGCATCAGAAATGTACTCTGCATTCGTCAGGTTATTAATGTTACCTAAGAATTTCGCATCAAAAGGACCAAACTTAAAATTATACACCAATCGCATATCCAACGTAGAGTATGCTGGTGCTCTCCATGGCTGCATCACCTCTCCATTTTCAGGTGCTGTATTACGGTTTGTTACACTATAATCCGCATACATATTTCCGAAGTAGTTGTACGAAAACCCAACTTTCAAGTCCTTGATAATGTAGTAATCAAGGTCACCTGCAAACGTTGTTTGAGCAGAGTTACCCACTTTCAAGTCTTTTATGAAAAGACCATCTACAGCAGCTCCTTCTACTACATCACCAGTATTCTGATCTCTTACGATTGTAGAGTCAACATTGCTAGCCCAGGTCCAGTCACCAATAGAGGCCATACCACCAATTTCTAAAGCAGAAAATGGCTTGTATTTAAAATCCAGTTCAATACCCTGGTGCAGAGCATCAACACCTAAAATATTTGCATATCCGATTTCTGTTCTCACACCATCTCCTACAGGAACTTCATTTCCGTCAGCATCCAAATCATAAAGTGGTACTGAAGCTGTGTAAGCTTTATCCAACCATGAAGTTCTATAAGCGTTGATATTTGCGCTGAAGAAAGCGCTGGTGTAACCATAACCTAACTCAAGGCTAAGTACTTTTTCATTCTCAGCCTCAAGGTTAATATTAGATTCAGCGATGCTTCGCTCACTGTTGAATACTGCATCAAAAATTGGTGCTTTTTGGAAATATCCTGCGTTTGCAAAAATATTATGGTTTCTAGTGAGGTTGTAATTACCACCACCTTTTACCTGATATCCGATGAAACTGTAAGTGTCAGAAGTAGCGTTTTCGTACATTCTCTCTTCCATCGAGTAAGAAGTATTAGAAACAGATACGTTCAAGAATGCCGCTAAATCACCCTGATCATACTCCGTCTGAAGGAAAACTCCTTGCCATCCAACAATTCCTTTATAATCCTTGCTGTATCTACCGCCTTCGCCGATAGCTCTTTCTTCTCCAGCTTCATTATCATCACTTATCACATAGTTAGCTCCCAAAAGGTCAGTGACTGTGTAGTAATGAAGGCCAGTATACTGTCTAAAATCTAAACCAGCCATTACGTTCAGGTTACTGGTAACTTCTCTAGAGTAGGTACTCAATACACCCAACCAGTTGTGGTCGTTATTAGAAGCAGCGATCCATGTCAAAGCTTCACCTCCATTAGCTACATTTCGATCAAATGCCGCAGTGTAGTCGTATTGTCCATCTACGATCTCTACATCAGCTCCACCATCTCTTCTTCCTCCACCTGTACCGAATGAAGCATAAACTGAAGTTGATAATTCAGACTTTGAGTCAACGGTCCAGTAATGGTTCAAAGAGAATTGAGGCTTGTGATAGAAGTTATAAGATCTGTTGTAAACCTGACCATTTAGATAACCCCAATCTGGGTTGTAACGGATACCATCAGGATGACTTTTCCAGTCTGAAATAGTCTGTCTTGTGCTTCTCTGTCCATGCGTTTGCGGTGCACCGAATCCGGTAAGGGATAGAGTGTGGTTTTTACCAATCGCCTTACTCAGGTTGAAGAAGTAATTATATGCATCAAACTGCAATCCTTCTGTCCATCCTTGTCCTGTAGTTTTAGACCCGTAAATAGTGAATGCCCATCCCTCATCTGTAAGTCCAGATGATAAAGAAAGACCTGTTGTTTGCCAGTTATTGTTTCCTATTCCGTAAGTGATGCTTCCACCTTTCTCCTGATCAGCTGCTTGAGTTACAATATTAATTGTACCTCCAATAGACGGCACTGCTACTTTAGCAGCTCCAAGACCTCTCTGAACCTGTACACTCTGTGCCACAGCGGTAAGACCGGCCCAGTTGGACCAGTAAACCGCTCCGTTTTCCATATCATTCACTGGTATACCATTGATCATCACGGCAACGTTCTCAGAATTAAACCCACGAACGTTTACACGAGCATCTCCAAATCCACCACCTTGCTTCGTAGCATATACACCTGGAGTGCTTTTAAGCAACTCCGGAAACTCCTGATTACTTGCTCTTTCTACAATCAAATCTCTTTTGATAGAAGAAACAGCCACTGGTGTTTTTCTTTCAACTGCTACTGAGGCGATAATCTCCAATGGAGAAAGCTCATTACCAGCAGAAAGCTCAATTTCTCCAAGTGATTGGGTTTCACTTACGTTTATGGTTTTCTCAATCTTTTGAAATCCTACAAAAGATACAACAACTGTAACCGTTTGATCATCTACTGACAAACTGAATGCACCGTTGTAATCGGTGATAGTACCAACAGTGGTTCCTTTAATGAACACACTTGCTCCAGGTAGTCCCTCCCCTGTTTCCGCATCAACTACAGTTCCTGTAATCTTGCTTTGAGCGAAAGTCACTAGTGATGCCAATGTCATCACAGCGAACAATGCATAATTGCGTAAAGTTTTCCTCATTGCGTTTACTGTTTGATTAATTTAACTCCCGCAAAAATAGGTTGAATGATTGCTACAGAGTTTTCAGAATAGTTAAGTTTTCCTGCAAATTTATAAATTTAACTTAACATTTTTTGCAAGAGTGACTATTGGAAGTGTTCTTTTTTAGTATTTTCAGTAATATCTATTACACATTAAAAGACACACAAAACGAAATCAATCAGAACCGCATAAAATCAAAATATTGTACTTAATTTTTGGATAACATTGGAGATAATTCCATCATCATCACCTTCTATATCCGTCAATTGCTGCTCGAACACTGCCATATTTTTTCAGCAGTCCACTTGCTTCCATCTCATCGATATTCAACTCAGTCATGAGCATGCGAGCTCCTCGCTTTTCCAGCTTCTCATTACTTAGCTGCATATCTACCATCTTATTACCTTGAACTCTGCCTAAATGGATCATTACCGTGGTGGATATCATGTTTAATACGAGCTTCTGAGCAGTCCCCGCTTTCATGCGGGTACTTCCTGTGATAAACTCTGGACCAACCACTACTTCTACTGGATATTCAACTAATTGTCCCAATGGCGATCCCGCACTGCAGGCAATGCATCCGGTTAATAAGCCATGTGCTCTTGCTGCTTTCACTCCTCCCAGCACATAAGGTGTCGTTCCTGAAGCGGCAATTCCTATCACAGTGTCTTCAGGATTTGGACCATGGACTAGCAAATCTTTCCAGGCCTGAGTGGCATCGTCTTCCGCAAATTCGACTGCTTTTCTGATTGCTCCATCTCCTCCCGCGATTAATCCAATCACCCAGTCGTGAGGCACTCCGTATGTCGGTGGACACTCGGAAGCATCGACCACTCCCAATCGGCCACTGGTACCTGAGCCAATATAAAATAGTCGTCCACCACGCTTCATTCGCTCAGCGATTTGATCAACCAACTTTTCAATGGCCCCAATTTGGGAAGCTACTGAATGGGCCACCAACTGATCTTCTTGATTGATACTGGTAAGCACCTGAAGAGTACTCATCTGCTCAATATGATCGTAATGGGAATTCTTCTCGGTATCTGGAAGTTTAGCCATGATTCTGATGATATAAGGTCAGTCCAGCTATTGGACTTTGAATAATTCGTTTAATACCAATGCCTTTTCTTCTCGCTACTTTATGTAGCACATTGCTTAAATAATGAGCTACAGATCCTGAAAAAGCAATGGTCTCAATTCTCTCTGATGAAAAGAAAGCATCAAAGTAGCTTTCAAAAGCAGATTGAATGATTTGGTGCATTTCAGCGTTGGTTTGATGGTCGGCCAAATAAGGAACAAAATGACTGAGGTATTCACGCCCTTTATCTTCCTCGTAAAGCCTAACCAATAAGCCTTCTTCGGTAAGTTTTGGAAATTGGGAAGCTAGCTGTTGACATAAACTATCTGACAACTGGCCTCTAAAGAAGGCTTTGACTAAGCGCCGACCTAAGTCAACCCCACTGCCTTCGTCTCCTAGAATATAGCCTAGAGAGGGTTTTCTTTTAGCAATTTGCTGCCCATCATAATAGACAGCAGCACTACCGGTTCCAAGAATGCCAACCCAACCAGATTCAGAACCATACAGACTTCTAGCCACACCTAGCGTGTCTGGATGCAAGTGGAGGTAAGCATTCTCAAAAATTGACTTTAATTGTTCCTTAAGATTGTTCTTATTAGAATCATTCAGTCCAGCAAGATAAAAGTGAAATTCTGCGACTTCTTTTAGGTTGATCTCATCAGGAATAGTATCCAATAGCCGATGAAAATTATCTGTACGTGCATTAAAACCAGAAGTGGCGAACTGATGTATTTGGTTACCTTGGATCAACCGCCAATCTGTTTTACTCCCTCCACTATCCGCTATTAAGATCATGATAATAAGATGCCTATTTGCTTGAATTTGTCAAAAACTTTTTCGGTATGTGGAGCATCTGCGAGTTCCTCGGTCAAATCCTGCCCCGCCCAGTGCTCATAATGTTTACCATCACGCCACAGCTTCGATTCCGTCACTTCATAAATTCTTCCCTGATAGGCAATCCAGATTTCCGATCGGTCCTGACCGTTTCTCAAGGCTAATTGTGACCGTGTGTATTCTTTCATCTACCTGAACGTCACCAGTGTGATGCCACTGCCTCCCATTTCCACATGCTCATCTACCGCACTGCCTATGCTGTTATGCCCCTTTAGATGAGTCCGAATCACATCTCTTAAAATACCGTGGCCTTTCCCATGAATAATGCGCACCTGATCCGTACCTAGAAGTAAGGCAGAATCGATGTATTCATCAACTTTCATCAGGGCCTCTTCCGCTCTCATACCACGCACATCCACTTCCGCATTGAACTGCGTCATTTTTTCCACGAGATTAACTCCTCCCAGCTTTCGCGACCGTTGCTTTTCCTGTTTCTGGTGTGAAACGCTGGCCTTTTTGAGCTTTTTAAGATCGATGAAGGAAATGATGTTTCCAAAGCGCACCTGTGCTTGTTTGCCTTTGACATTCATAACCTCTCCAGACGTATCCTGCCCCTCTATTGTCACACTATCACCAATCTTAACTTCTTCAGTTTTCTTTTTGGCAGTGGCTTTCTCAATGGCCTTATTCTGATTGTCTTTATACCGGTCTAATCCCTCTCGGAGTTTTTTCGTTTTCTCTTTATCTGCCTTACTTTCTTTGATGCCCCTAATGGTATTTTCAATGCGTTTATTGGCTTCCTCTACAATACGTTTGGCATCTTGCTTCGCTTCTTTAATCAAACGCTTCTGCTCTTCCTGAAGCATTTCCCGCAGGTTTTCGTAATCTTTTTTGATGGATACGACATCCTTTTCGTCTTTCTCCAGCTTCTTGGTCAGCTTTTCGTACTTACCTCGTTCTTTTTCCAGTGCATTTAACAGGTGTTCATAATCAACCTGACTGGTGCCGACCATTCCTTTAGCATCCTCAATAATGTTTTTAGGCAATCCAATTTTCTTTGCTATTTCAAATGCAAATGAACTGCCCGGCTTTCCTACTTCCAATTCAAAAAGTGGCTCCAAAGCACCTACATCATATTTCATCGCACCATTTACGACCCCTTCATTGTTCTCGGCAAACTTCTTCAGGTTTTGATAGTGCGTAGTGATCACACCAAACGATTTTCGCTGGTTTAGCTGACCAAGTATAGACTCGGCGATTGCTCCACCAAACTGTGGCTCTGTACCTGTACCAAATTCGTCTATCAGAAACAATGTATTACGGTCTGACATCTCCTGAAAATATCTCATAGATGTCAAATGAGAACTGTAGGTACTCAGGTCATTCTCCAGTGACTGAGTATCCCCAATATCCAAAAAGATGTTTCGAAAAACACCAAAAGTAGAAGCCTCACTAACAGGAACCAGAAACCCACATTGAAACAAATACTGAATCAATCCAACGGACTTAAGCGCTACTGATTTACCTCCGGCATTGGGTCCGGAGATGACGAGAATTCTATTCTCCTGACGACTCAGCTCCAGTGACAAGGGCACTGTTGGCTTGCCTGTGGCTTCATGGGCCAACCAAAGCAATGGATGGCGGGCATTGTACCACTTCACCTGCGGGTTCTTGGTGATCTCAGGCTTCACTCCCTCAATCTGCAGAGCAAAAGACGCTTTAGCATGTATGAAGTCGAGCAAACCGATGAAGAAAGATCCTTTTTCCAGATCATCCATAGACTCACGAACCAGATCAGTCAATCGCGTCAGAATTCGGGCTATCTCCCGTTTCTCCTGATACTGCAATTCCCGAACTTCATTATTTAACTGAAGGGCCTCTGTAGGTTCCAAATACACCGTCTGTCCTGTAGCGGATTCATCATGAACAAACCCCTGAATACGTCGCTTGTGTTCAGCTTTGAGCGGAATAACCAACCGACCATCCCGTATGGTGACCGAACTGTCTTCATCAGTCAACTTATCTTGTATGGCCTTGCGAAGGACTTTATTGATAGCCGTTCTGACGGCCTTCTCTTTCTGAATGAGCATCGCTCGGATAGAAGCTAACTCCGGGCTGGCAGTATCTCTAACCACACCTCGCTCATCCACTATTTCTTCTATCTCGGCAATGAGCGCTTTATCAGCAATAAATCCGTAAGTAAGGGAACACAACTCCGGGTAGGTTTCCTGATGCTTTTTTACATATTGGGTCCAATCATACAGTAACGTCAACAATGACCTGAGCTGGCTGAAATCCTCTCCCTGCAGGAAAGTCCCTTTCACTTTTATTTTCTTTAGGAACGTACGAAGATCCTGAAAATCTCTGGAAGGTAAATCATCCCCTGACGTCAGTGCTTTGACCATCTCATTGGTTTGATCTAACCACTTGTTGATATCATCCGCTCTTGACGAAGGCTTTACCTTATTTAGAAACTCCAATCCATATTCGGACCTGCATTTGGCTCGCACCAATTGCATCACCTGATCCATTCCCAACTTCTCCTGAATGTCTACCGGGTATTCGAGCATTAATTCGTGTTATTCGTTTTTTGTCTGGCCAATAGACTGTCCACTACCTGATCATAGATGTCTTTCATCGTACCTATTTCCTCGATGTAGTAACTCATCGACTCTTCATATTGTGTCTTAGAGATCCCCAGATCTTCGAACAGCATCTTTTCATAATGATTATAAATCAACTTGCTGGTATCTCTGGCCAAATAGAGTTTTTTAACCTTAGCCTCTAAAATGTGAACATCTATGAGAACCCGAACCATTTGATCTCGTGTAAGTACATTTGGCGGCAACTCCTGTTCTTTTTTCGAACAATTAACGAATATTAACAGGATTAGAATCACAAAAAAAGAATTTCTCACAAGTTTAAGTCTATGTGTTCGTATAATTTTGTACAAATGTATCGGATCGTAAGAAGCCAAAAATATTTTGCATGAAGGAAATCCTTAAAAAGCTGAGAAAATATGAAATACGCGTGCGTAAGGCCATCAACTCTCAGATGCAAGGTGATTTTCACAGCATCTTCAAAGGCTCAGGTCTGGAATTTGATGACGTAAGAGCCTACCAATACGGAGATGATGTAAGAACCATCGACTGGAATGTAACGGCAAAAGGGCATGGAACGTTTGTGAAGACTTTTATTGAAGAGAAAGAACAAACGGTAATGTTCATTCTGGATGTATCAGCCTCACAGGAAATTGGCTCCCCAAAAAGACAGAAAATAGATACAGGCAAAGAAATCACCGCTTTGCTGGCTTTAGCCGCCGTAAAAGAAAGCAGTGCAGTTGGCTTGCTATGCCACTCCGACCAAAAAGAAAAGTACATCAAACCGGGCAAAGGGATGAAACACTCCTACGAGGTATTGTCCAGTATCTTTAAGCTCAAACCGGTCTCTAAAAAAACCAATCTGGATCAGGCCATCAAAACCACACTGGGCATCCTTAAGAGAAAAGCGGTAGTCTTCCTCATCTCCGATTTCATTGATGAGAATTACATGCATAGTCTAAAGGGTTTGGCTAGAAAGCACGATCTGGTAGTTGTCCAGCTATTTGACAAGCGTGAGTCTCAAATGCCTAACCTTGGCATCATTCCTCTTTATGAAAAAGAATCTGGAAAAACGCTTTGGGTAAACTCTTCTTCTAGCCATTTTCGCAACGTGCTTAATAAAACGTATGGAAAAAACACAAGTGAACTAGAAACCTTCTGCCGTCGAAATGACGTCAATTTCCTCTCGGTCGAAACCGGAGATGATTACGTCCCTAAATTGGTTCGATTGTTTAGACACAGGAATAAATCCAATGCGCAACGTTCGAGATAACTTTTTACCCTTCATAATAGGCCTATTAATGGCTACCTCCACATTCGCACAAGAAATCTCCGTAAAAGGAGGGTTTGTGCAGGATAGTGTGAAAATTGGTGAGGACATCCAGTATTGGTTAACTGCCAGCTATCCAGAATCGCTCGACCTAATTCTGCCGGATACCTTATATGATTTCAGTCCGTGGGAGTTCTCTGATAAACGTTATTTCCCAAGCCAACTAAAAGGTGGTCAGGTATTTGACTCTGCTGTTTATGTATTGCAGAGTTATGAAATAGACCCTGTTCAGTATTTAAGCTTACCGGCTTTCATATTAAAAAATAAAAATGACACGGTAAGTATCAAAGCTGCAATGGACTCACTGTTTTTCCAGACACTGATTCCAGCTAAAGCAGATACCATTCGGCTAAAAACCAATACTGTTTACAAGGAAGTAAGTTCTTTGATCAACTATCCGCTCATCTGGATTATCGGTGCGGCACTGTTGGTAATCGCTATTGTAGTTTTCTTGGTCTTTGGAAAGCGAATTCGCAAAATGTTCAAGCTCCGAAAATTGAAAAAGGAGTATCTCAAATTCTCTGAACAGCTTACGCAACAAATCCGAACGCTCAAGAAAGAGCCAACCCAAAAAACTGCCGAAAACTCATTGGTGCAATGGAAATTGTTTTTGGAAAAAATGGAGAATCGTCCGTTCTCTAAACTGACCACCAAGGAAATAATGTCTCTTGATTACACGAGTGAACTCAAAGACACACTGAAAAACATCGACCGCTGTATCTATGGAGGCATCAGTGACGAGAACCTCTACAAGAGTTTTCAAGCGATTGAGGACTTTACGCAGCATCGGTATTCGGTCATTACAGATCAAATAAAAAACAGCTAAATGGAAGTAGTAGAAAATTGGTTTTCGCTCAGCTGGTTTACCTGGTCAAAGTTGCAGTCTTTTGACTGGGAACAGCCATTGTGGTTTTATGCGCTGGCAGCAATACCGGTGATTCTTCTCCTGCGCTGGATAATACTGACTCAATTTCGTGATAGACTACCAATCGCACTTACAAAAAACGATATCAAGAGTGATCCGATGAGTATCATTCGGTTCTTGCCTCCAATACTGTTTTACATTGTTTTAGCTCTGATTATCATAGCACTAGCGAGACCCCAGTCCACCAATGAGCAGGTAGAGCAATGGAGCGAAGGAATTGACATCATGATGACCATCGACATTTCCCAGTCGATGCAGATAGAGGACTTTAAACCCAATCGACTTGAAGCTGCCAAGGATGTGGCCAGAAATTTCGTCGCAGGTCGATTTCAGGATCGAATAGGATTGGTAGTATTCTCTGGAGATGCATTTTCTCGCTCCCCACTCACCACGGATTACGAACTAATCAACGACTACATAGACGATATCTCTTTTGATTTGATTGAGAATAGGGGCACCGCTATTGGTAGCGCACTGGCCGTATCAACAAATCGACTTAGGGAATCTGACAACAAGTCCAAAGTAATGATTCTACTTTCCGACGGAGATAACACGGCCGGAAATATCGATCCAATCACAGCCGCCAAATTGGCTCAGGCATATGATATCAAGATTTACACCATTGCCATTGGGAAAGAGGGAAAAGTGCCTTTTGGGACTGACTTCTTCGGACGGCCTAGATATGTAGAAAATACGTTAGATGAAACCAACCTCCGAGAAATCGCTGACATTGGCAATGGCAAATTCTACCGGGTATCTGACAAAGAGGCTCTCCAGGAGGTTTTTAACGAAATCGATCAATTGGAAAAGGCTGAGATTAAAGAGACAAGGTACAAAGACACTACAGATTACTATGCCATCTATCTGCGATGGGCTTTGGTCGTTCTAGCCTTATGGCTGCTGACTAAATCTACCTTCATCACCAATGCAATGACCGATTAAAACCATCGGAGCCCTGAGTGGTTAACATGAGTATATGAACTACCGAACTCTTCCTACAGATTTTCGTATTTCAGAAATAAGCTTCGGCTGTATGTCACTGGATCTTAACAAAAGTGACAATGAAAAGCTACTCCGAACTGCTGCTGAGGCTGGTATCAACTACTTTGATACAGCTGATCTTTATGACAAAGGTGCTAACGAGGAGTTAGTGGGTAAAGCGTTGAGTTCCATTCGTGATCAAGTCGTCATCGCAACGAAAGTAGGAAATGAATGGCTCCCAGATGGCTCTTCATGGCAGTGGAATGCATCCAAGACCTACATTCTGGAGGCGGTAAATAACAGCTTAAAGCGGCTGAACACTGATTACATAGACGTGTATCAACTCCATGGTGGAACGATGGAAGACCAACATGATGAAATAATCGAAGCGTTTGAAAGGCTGCAGGAACAAGGAAAAATCAGGCATTATGGCATATCCTCCATCCGACCGAATGTCATTGATTCGTTTTGTGAAAAATCCAATATGGTCAGCGATATGCTTCAATACAGTTTACTGGATCGACGACCGGAAGAGCAAGTGCTGGAGCTTCTAAAAGAGAACAAAATTGGTGTAATGGTTCGTGGCGCACTGGCAAAAGGTTTGCTGGCTGGAAAACCACCAAAAGAGTATCTCCAGCACGACACAGAAAGCATTTCTCACCTTCAGCAAACCATCAAATCGCTTGAGGAAGAAGGTGTTTCCGCATCACATGTTGCTCTAAAGTATGTCTTAAATAATGAAGCAGTTACAAGTGCTGTAGTTGGAATTAGAACCATAGATCAACTCGAAGATGTCATCAGAACTCAGGAATCGAGAAGGTTGACTTCAGAAGAACTCCAAAAACTCAAGGAGTCCATCACTGCACACACATATAGTCAGCATCGTATTGGCTGATTTAATTCTTGAGTAAGTCGCTGATCAAACAAAAAACTTACGCACGGTGGCCAGGGTATTTGGGAATTTTTCTTCATCCACTATATCTTTCTTTTCAAGAATCAAGATATGGTCTTGAGCACTTAATCGATTCAATTCACTTCCTTCACTGATCGAAAGCATTTTACGCTCAAGAGATTGATCTTTGAATTTTCGAAACACAGTGCTTTTCACGAGCTCAGGGTCTATTAGGGAGGCGAGTAGTATCGGTCGATCAGGATGGGTTGCTATAGCATTGATAATTGTCTCTGAATAACTTGCCTTTACCACAGAACTAACGCCGGTTGAAATAACAAAGCCTCCTATTTCTGAAGCCGAATAACCGGCTATTTGATCGAGAGACTCTAGCGGAGTTGGAATATACCCAGCATCCTCTATCAACTTCTTCATGCTTTTTACAATAAATGAATTAGGTCTGGCTAGGAGAATGCGTTTTTTATTCATTGAGGTTATTATTTTTAAAATACTGATATTTAGAGTAAGTAGCTACGCAAAAGGGGACCAGGAAGTTGAAACCAACCCGAACCATTGAGCCAAAAGTTAACTCAACCCCAAGTAGTAATTCTGATTGATTAACTGCACTAAGTATAATCCCTACAGTCAGGGCAGTTTTCAACGAACCAATAAGTGACTTTTTCGATTTCCAATCTAAATCACTCATCTTGTTTAATTCCAATATAATTCTTTACCTCCGTTCTCAACTCAGATAAAGGTATCGATCCATTGGCAAGAATTACTTCATGAAACTCCTGAATATCGAATTCATTGCCCAATACCTCTTCAGCTTGTCTTCTAAGCGACTTAATTGTCAGCTCGCCTATCTTGTAACTCACAGCCTGCCCTGGCCAACCGATGTAGCGATCGATCTCTGTATTGACTTCATGTAGAGACAAAGCCGTGTTACTCGCAAGAAACTCCACAGCCTCCTCTCTGGTCCAGCCTTTGTAATGAATTCCTACATCCACTACCAACCGACACGCTCTCCACATCTCATAAGTGTACCTCCCGAATAGTTCGTAGGGAGTTTCATACATTCCCATCTCTTCGCCGAGATACTCAGCATACAGCCCCCAGCCTTCACCAAAAGCACTGATGTAATAGTTTTTTCTAAATTCTGGAACATCACTAGTCAATTCAGCTGCTACCATAATTCCCAAATGATGACCTGGAACGGCCTCATGCAGTGTCAGCGCTGGTAGTGTGTACAATGGGCGGCTTGGCAAATCGTAGGTATTCACCCAGTAGATTCCGGCCCGGTTTTGACCCCTATTTCCCTGAACATATCGCCCACCAGTATAATTTGGTGCGATGGATTGCGGAACTGGCTCCACGGTAAATGGAAGCTCATATAATTTACTAAACAATATTGGCAATTCCCCTTCTGCCTTTTTACTCAACCATGCCGCCCTACTGAGAAGCTCTTGTGGGCTTTTGGCATAAAACTGTGGGTCATTACGTAAGAAATCAACAAACTCATCAAAAGTGCCTTCATACTCCAGGTCCTGTATGATGTCTTCCATTAAATCCCTGATTCGTTTCACCTCCTGATTTCCCAATGCAAAAACGGAATCTGGTGTTATTTCTAGTGTCGTATAAAAGCGAACGCGATCCTCATAATATGACTTCCCATTTTTGATGTTAGAAATCCCTACCTTTTTCGGAGCTTTCGGTAGATACGTGTTTTCTAAAAATTCATAAACTGCAGCATACTTTGGTATCACTTCATTCTGAACAAGTTCCTTGCCCTGTTTCATAACAAGCTGCTTCTGATCTTCTGACATGCTCCCGGGTATCTTTAAGTATGGAGCATAAAAGACATTATTGTTTATCGCTTCATTGACCCATGGTTGTAAGAGCGAGAGTGTATTTTTCACAATCACCTGCGGCCTCATTACACATTCGTTCATTCCAGATTCCAGTAAGACCATGTTATAGTCCATATAGTTTAAAAATGACCTAACCCACAGCGAATAGTCGTCATAATCCTCCCGGGTGTTGAATTTTCTATTACGAAGTGAAAAAGCGGGAGTGTTGTAAAAGCCTCCTTCAGCATTAAAAGGCAATAGATAAGTCTGGTATTTCACCGAAGTAACCTCGTCTCCCAAACTAAGCTTCATGGTCGCTTGAGTGATTTGGTCCTGCCTATCAAGATTTGCGGGATCTATGGTCTGCAATTGGTCCAGTTGATTTCCTAGTAGCATTGCTCTGTCCTTTATCTCTTCGACAGTCATGAAATCATACACTTTGGCATAAGTGGATGACGCTGGTCTGAAACTGTTGTTAATGGCTTGCACCGAGTCGATTACCTGCTTAAGCGATTCATTGTTTTGAGCAAAACTTGAGAAGGAAAATAGAACAATGAGGATCGAAAGGTTTGTTTTCATGGATTATAAAATTGCGATTCAAAACTACAGTAGTTTAGATGAATAAATGAAGTTCACTCCAAGGTCCATAGCTAGCCCTAAAATGAATAACTCAATTCAGTATTTTATTTTGTATTTAAATGTTTATACATACTTATAT
>JAMWZA010000057.1:18662-30369 GCA_024305105.1 Marinoscillum sp. | reverse complement strand
GCTTTCCAGGACCTCCTCTTCATAGTTGTAAGTTTGCACATCCGTTTTATAACCCTTTCTGGAAAGGATTACACCGGTTTCTAATTTATGTTGTGCACTAAGTTTGAAGTTGAATGTGGAGAGTAATCGGAATGTATTTTTGTTGATGGCCGCATTGTGCGTTTCATAGTACTGCTGGCCCTCGTTAACGTACTCATCGATTGATTTCAGTTCAGTGCCGCTGTAGGCAAGAGTCGTTTTTAGAAAAGCTTTTTCATTGAAGAATCGCACATGAGAAACACCGAAGACAGCTAGCTTACTTCCGAAGATTCCTCGGTATGCCGGATCACCATTATCATGGGATTCTTCGGCTGCTATGCTGCTGATACCTCCAAGACCAAAGATGCTCAGATGGTTGTCTTTATTCAAGGGAAGATTTACATTGAGCGCGGCATCCTGGTATTTGGGAACACCGCCAAAGTCAATAACACCCATGTCAGAGATCAGCTGTAAGGAGCTATAGCGGTAATTTGCGATATACGAACCGTTATAGCCTTTTTTGAATGGACCTTCCGCTGTAAAATCAATTCCCAGCGTACTCGCCGAAGCAGTGTATTCTCGGGTTTGATTGTTGCCCTTTTTATACTTCATGTCAAAGACACCTGACAAAGCATTGCCATACTCCGGAGCAAATGCACCAGAGAAGAAGTCGGAGTTGGCCAGCATATTACTGTTGAGTGCGTTGATAGGACCACCAGTCGATCCCTCGTCCGCAAAGTGGTTGGGGTTAGGGATTTCAACTCCCTCGAGTCTCCAAAGGATGCCTTTCGGCGAATTGCCGCGCACCACGATATCGTTATCTCCTTCTGCATTGCTATTCACCCCAGCAAAAGAGGAAACCAACCGAGCAGGATCATTGAAGGCCCCCGCATAGCGCTGGGTCTCCTCTACAGAAAAGGAACGTGCGCTTACCAAAGCCATTTCATTCAGTACTTCGGTTTTATCTTTTTGTGCGGTGACCACCACTTCTTCCAGTTTCTCGATTGATTCGGTCATTTCAATGGAGAGAATCACTTCTTTGGCAGCTGTGACTAAAATGTTTTGGATAATTTTTTCTTCATATCCAATCGACTGAACCAACAGGTCGACACGCCCATACGGCACTTTTTCCAGTCGAAAGTTTCCATGAATATCTGTCGAGCTGCCAATGATCGGCTCCTGATTCAATACCTGAATGGTCGCACCAATTAGTGGACTTTTGGAATCTGTGTCCGAAATGGTTCCCCTGATTACCTGAGTTTGTGCAAAAACATAGGAAACCAGTATGAATGCTAATAAAAATGTGATTTGTCGTTTCATCTGAGTTTAGTTTTTTAAGACGATTTCGCCTTTAGGAAAACTAACTCAGGGTTTACCCCCATGAGCGAAATAAATTTCTTAACCCTCGTTTGAGGCCCGAAGCATTTCTTCGATGAGTTCTGTCGAAACTCTGAAGTTGGTATTGTTCAAATCTTCAATGACAGGTTTTATGGAAGGAAATAGATTACTATTCCTGGCTTTAACCAGAACACCTAATGTTCCTGTTATTGTTAGACCAAGATGATTGCTGACTTTTCGTGCCTTGAAATCGTCAACAATTATAAGGTCTGCATTGATTTCTATTGACAGGGCAATTGCACTTGCTTCACCTCGATCGACTTCAATTTCCAGGATCTTTTGTTTTTGAACATCTGTGACACTTACTTCCGATATCCAGGCAGGTAATTCATCTCCAAATTCATTCGCTATTTCTGGAGTGATTATTATTTCTGAATATAGCTTCCGGAGTATGTCTAGTTTGCCAATTTTGGATAAAACAATTAGACAGCTAGTATCAGAAACAACAATCTTAGGCATTGGCAATGTCATCTATTAAATCAGCATTTGATGTATTGAATAGAGACACACTTTGGGTTCCCAATAACTCTACAAATGCTCTCTTGGAGATACCTACAAGTTCAGCCGCCTGACCTAAAGACAACCTTTTGTCTTCATACAACTTAGCGGCTAGGGCCAAAGACACTTCTTTTTCATTCAAATCAAAGAAGTCGGGCACATTTAATACCATTTGTTTCATATAGATTTTGTCTTGGATATACTAAATCTACAAAATTATATGTAAAGTGATTTCTAATGAATTCCTCATTTTGATGTGAAGGTTGACTAAAACCTTACGGAGACTTCAAATCCGAGCCATGCTTTAGCAATTCTATTCCCATTTCTTGACTCAGCAAATGCATTGTTTCCAAACCGATCAGCAAACCCAATATGTTCGGGATCTTTTGGGTTAAAGATGAGGTAGTGAAGGACAGGACCAGCTAGCAGGCGCATGTGATTGGCAAACTGATATCCGAATCGTGTCTGAAAACGGATCTCTGCGTTGAATCCGTCCATATACCCTTTATCCAATGCCTGTATTGTATGATAAGTGCTTTCAAAGTCAATAGATGCTCGTTTTTTGATATGGTGGTAAGACCCAAATCCCATACCGTAATCCCAAAGCTGTGCATCAT
Source organism: Marinoscillum sp. (assembly GCA_024305105.1). Taxonomy (GTDB): domain Bacteria; phylum Bacteroidota; class Bacteroidia; order Cytophagales; family Cyclobacteriaceae; genus Marinoscillum. The sequence continues at coordinate 27,838 of JAMWZA010000057.1, read as the reverse complement.
GTGGGTTGATTCCGGCTCTCAGTATGGTATAGAATGGAAATACACCTGACTTAAATGCCAGGTTGTAAGGTGTAACGTCATTGGTGCTGAGTTCGAAGTGATGCAATCCGTTTTTGGTCCAGTTGATCACTCCCAACATAAAACCACTACTGACCGAATCAGCGATGTTTACAACACCTACTTGAATTCCCTGCAAAACACTGGTGTAGTTTAGTCCACCTGATAGCTGTAGCCCTTCGTAAGTTCCATTGCTCATGTTCAACCCCCCTGCCATCTGACTGCCCTTTCCTCCTTTGGAAAAATTCATGGAGCCAGCCATTTGCAAACCATCCATATAGCCAGAGTGATTGGAAAACCCTCCCAGTTGGCTCCCTTTTACCGGTCCGAGTGTAATATTGGTCATTCCTGCCATTTGAATGCCATCAGTGTAATCACCATTGATATTCATGAACCCGGCTAGCTGAACCCCTTCCACATAGGATCGCTCCATGTTTAGTGCACCAGCAAGTTCTACTCCTTCCAGTGCATAGCTATATCCACCAATGACATTCACTGAAAACTTATTGGTAAACTGACCGGATAGGAACCCATTGGTGCTTATACCTGGCGTTAATGCGAGATGTAGCCACCTTCTTTCAGTCAGATTGATGTTTTTGGTATGCATTTCTACCTTGTCATTGCTAAATAGGTTCATTAACTTTTCAGACCCCTCTTTTACTTTTTCCTCCACAGCCTCCTTGCGTTTAAGAGACACCATCCAGTTGGCTCCTTTACGCACCTGAATGACTGTATCTTCATAGTTTTTCTTGCTTATCGCAATGAAGGCCATGTCATCGGGAAGGTTAACATCTATTTGGTAATCGCCGTTAGCATTACTCAATACGGGTTTCAAAGTGTGCACTTCATAAATGGAGACATTTTCTAGTTTTTTTTGAGTGCCTTCCTCCAATACAGCGCCTTTGATACGAATGGGTTCAGTTCTCTGACTCTTACCAGTAGTGACTTCTTTGGGCAACAGAATGATGTAGGTCCCACGAATCTTGAACTTGTAGTGATCCGCAAAAAGTGATTCGGCAGCTTTCTCTACCGATATGTTGTTGACCTTGGAAGATACAGGTTCATTTTTCAGAATATCCGGATTGTAGGCAAAACGATATCCTGATTCCTTAGAAAAGGCTTCAATGGCTTGAGTAACTGGCACCTGATCCAGGCTCAGCGTTACCTGGCTCGCTACAGATCCAGTAAATAGGAAACTGATGAAATAAACTAATGGTCGCATCCTTTTCCAGTCAGGAGATATTTGTCGTTGATTTGGTTCACCTTGAGTTCCTGTGAAATGCTAATGATTTCAAGTACTTCCTCAATTGGCTGATTTTCGAAAGTAGCCTGTAGTTTGCACTTTAAGATGCTTTCATTCGACACGTCAATTGTGACTTGATAGGCACTTTCCAAATCGGAGATAACCTCTTTCATGGAGGTTTTCTGGAATGAAAGTTTCTTTGTCAGCCAGAATTGTTCTTTGCCAGAGGAGGAATTGAGATCTCGTATGAGTTGCTGCGAAGACTTGCTGATGGCTACTTGCTCACCAGCCTCTAGAATTTCTTTTCCATAATCGGACGTTACTTCCACACGTCCGCTAATCACCGACACATAGATGCTTTCAGTGGTTTCATTTACATTAAAACGGGTTCCCAGCACGGTTATTTGTGCGTTACCCACCTTGACTATAAATGGCTGGTCGGGATTGGGTTCTACGTTGAAGAAAGCTTCTCCCTGTAGGGAAACGACTCGATCGTCACCTATGAAGTTTTCGGGATAGGAGAGCGTGCTACCGGCATTTACCTGCACAGAAGAACCATCCGCCAAATGAACGGACTCTACTTTTTCAGCACTTAAATAGACTTCATTTGGTTGCTCTTGTCTGTTCAGAATTAAGAATAGAACACTGACGACTAATGCGAGCACGGCAGCTACTTTCCAGGCATTCCAGAAGCTTGATGGATTATCTTTCTGTGTAGCATCTTTTTTGGCCTTTACCTTAATGAAGGCGGCGGCTGTATTAACATCAACAGTGGCAGGATGCAATGAACCTACGTCCATCCAAACGGCATGTAGCAAGTCAAGTTCTTTTTGATTGGACTCGTCATCTTTAAGCCAGGACTCAATTAACTCTCGTTCCACGGTGTTGCTTTCCTGAGCAAAATATCGAGCTATTGCTTCGTTGGATGGTCTGTATGTACTATTTGACGCCATGTACTTATTGGACAACTAAGTTAAAAATTACCCCCATAAAGAAATAACCATAAGATCAACGGCAGGTAATCCCCTAGCTCGGTTCGGAGAATTTTGAGGGCTTTTCCCATTTGATTTTCAACCGTCTTGAGAGATAAGTTCAGTTCCTCCGCGATTTCCTTGTACCGCTTGCCCTCAAATCGATTCATTTCAAAAATGGATCTACATTTCTCAGGAATCTTTTGCATTGCTGTTTCGAGTCTACTAACCAGTTCATCATACTCCACTTCACTTTGGGAGTGCGATAAAACTCTTACATGATGTTCCGCGTAGGCATTTTCAATCTTTTGATGCTTGAGAAAATTTAGGCATGCATTTCTGGTAGCCGTGAACAAATAGGATTTTGCTGACGTGTTAATGATGATGCTTTCTGCTTTTACCCACACATTGGTAAAAACATCCTGAACCAACTCCTCTGCCTGATCTTTATCAGATAGATAGTTCATTGCAAACCCGACCATGATGGGGTAGTGTAGATTAAAGAATGCTTCAAACTCTTTTTCTCCTTTTGGAATCGAGTTTATTAGACTATTGGTCACGTGACTTCAAAAAATGTTAGTACTCCCAGATATCCGTTAGCTTGTAAGGAGAGCCGTTGGATGTATGCTCTTCTCCCTTGAAATATCGGAATTTTGACAACACGATCAAACTTCGTAAATCTTCCCGGTCCAGCTTTAAGTCCTGCGCATCAAAATTATCCTGCAATCTACCGGTGTTTGTTGATCTTGGAATGACGGCCATCTTACGGGTAAGTCCATAGGCTAGCAACGCTTGGGCAGGAGTCATACCATGTTTATTGGCAATGTCTGTGATGGCCGGTTCTGCCAGCAAATCAGGATCAGTTGCGCTTCGGTATTCATCAGGTCTGCCAGGCGAGCCGAGCGGAGCATAAGCTGTCATTTTGATTTTATTGCTTTTGCAGAAGTCATATAGTGTCTGCTGTGGCAGATAGGGATGCCACTCGCATTGGTTTACCTCTGGCGGATCCATGCATTCTTCAAGGATCAGCTTGAGCTTGTTGATGTTGAAGTTGCTAACCCCGATGTGTTTGGTGGTGCCTTCAGCCAAACAATCCTCCATTCCTGTCCAGGTATCCTCTAGTGGCGCTTCCTCTTCGGCCAGATGTTCTTCTTCGTTTTGAGCCCACTCAATGCCACGCTCCACAGCTACTGGCCAGTGGATTAGGTACAAGTCAAAATAGTCAAGTCCCATAGCCTCCAGGGATTTTTCACATGCAGGCTCCACATCATTGTAGCGATGATCGGAGTTCCAAAGCTTGGAGGTGATCCAAAGCTCTTCGCGGGTTACCTCGCCATCTTTGATTGCCTCATTTAATGCTCTGCCCACTTCAGCTTCATTTTTATAAATCGGTGAGCAATCAAAATGCCTGTAACCTATCTTAATTGCCTCGCGAACTACATCGTAGGATTGATCGATAGGAATTCCTGCGGTTCCTAACCCGATCATGGGCATCTCATCTCCGTTGCTGAATTTGATGTACTTCAAGATTCTTATCGTTGGCGTTAACCAAATTTAATCAAGAATCTATCACTTGAAAGTATGGATGTTAATTCTTAATCAATCTGGTGGAGTATTCTTCTGACAGATGACCTAATTCTATTAAGTAGATGCCAGAATTTAATTCAGTTAATAGTAGCTTTTCTTCATTTAAACCGACTTCTACCTCTACTAAACCAAACCATTCCAATTGTCCATTGACATGATAAATTTTAACAGTGTCTTGAAATTGCTTATCACTTTTAAAGGAAAGTGTAGCGTCACTTTCTGTTGGGTTAGGAAAGATGCTTAAAAAACAAATCGGTTCGTCCGGACAAAAATCTGGCAGCTCTTTATCAGAGCAGGATATCGATGTAATGATCAATCACACCCAAAAGAATATCGCCTCTATTCAGATAAGCGCTTTAAATTAAAAACTTCTGTTGTCACTTTATCCCCACGCTTCATTTTTAGTTGAATCTCCAATTGATCCTCAGCAACCAACTCATAGGTTAGTCCTTTTAAGGTGATTTTCTTGTCGGAAGTGGAAACCATGGTAAAGTCAATGAATTCCGTTTTTTCTTCCCAAGCGGTAAAGTTGGGGTTGAAATGGCGAAGTTTCATTCCGGTCTCATCCAGTACCCAAAATTCATAAAACTGAACAGCGCCAGCAGAATCCGCGTACCGAAACATTCCCATCACGTCACCGTTGACGTCTGGTTCGGACCAGACTTCTTCAAACATTCCACCAAAACCAGGACCCACCCAGCGGCCAGTAATCCAACTGAAGTCATCATTTTGGCCAATGGCGGATAAAGAAATGACCATTAAGCCAGTAAAAAGTAGCTTTTTCATTCTATCAAGGGTTTAGTTTCACTTCCATGACGAATAGAGTTGCTGGAAATGGACAGGTATAATTTAGTTTATTTTGATCGACTGGCCAGTTGCTTGGCCACAATCTTCAACCCGTCATCAAATGAGGTGGGTTGGAATCCAAGCTGCGATTTTGCTTTTTCAATTATAAAGCCTGTTTTTGGAGGACGCTTGCCTGATTGTGTAAACGTATTGGCATCTACCGAACTGATTAGCGATTTGTCCAGATCAAAATGATCAGCGACTTTTAAGGCCATATTATAAGGGCTCATCATCCCTTCACCCGAAATGTGGAAAATACCTTCGTGCTTGCCTTTGGCTACTAACAAACATCCATTGGCTAAATCCTCCGCCAGAGTAGGAGTGCGCCACTGGTCATTGACGACTTTAATTGATTTCCCTTCCTCTAGAGAGTTTTTCACCCAGAGGACCAGATTAGATCTGCTAGGATCATGCGCTACTCCATAGACGAGTACGGTGCGCACGATGGCATACTTTAAGCCGCTTTTATGGAGTAATTCCTCTGAAGCCAATTTGGTTTTGCCGTAGTGGCTTATTGGCATAGCCAAGTCACTCTCTTGATAAGGCCCAGCCTTTCCATCGAACACAAAATCAGTCGATACATAAAGGAAATAGGCACCCAGATCTTTAGCTACATCTATTAGGTTTTTGGTGGCATCCACGTTGATTTGAGTGCAAAGTTTTTTGTTTTCTTCGCACTCATCTACCTGAGTCATCGCAGCACAGTGTATAATTACATCGGGTGGAGATAATTCCAGAAATGCTCTAATACCTTCCAGATTCTGAAGGTCTGCCGATAAATAAGCATAGCCACCTTCAGGGTTTCTATTGATACCTCTGCCGGTGGCTATGAGCTCTATGTCTTTTTCATCACGGAGTAGTGTAACTAGTTTTTGACCTAAAAGTCCATTGGCGCCAGTTACAAGTATCTTCATGGGTGTAGTTTATTCTGATTCTGGATACTCGTATCCGTATTTCTTGGTGATTTCTTTCTTTGGAACCATTTCCAACTCCACAGTCATGTAGGTGGGTTCTACAGGTCGATTTCCTGCCCCAACTTTCACAGCTGCTATTTTATCAATGACATCCATCCCTTCAACAACACGACCAAACACAGAGTATTCCCCATCTAAGTGAGGTGCTCCAGCAATTTTGGTGTAGGTCTCCAGAATACGAGGATCCGCTTCTTTGTTAAGGTTCACACCTAGTGCTCTTTCTACATACTCCTTGCTCTCGAGTGCCAGTTGATTCATTCCTTCATAATCACCTTGCTCCTGCATTTCCATAAAAAGTTGCTTCAGGCTATCGTACTCTGGATTTTGAAGCATTCCACTTATGGATTGGTTGAGTTTCATTTGATCTGTTGTCAATTCTGCTTCCGAGAATGTTCTTCCGTCCACAATATAAAACTGACAACTTGAGGACATTTTTTCAGGGTTGACCTGATCAGGCTGTCTTGCTGCGGCAAGGGCTCCTTTTGTGTGTTGGAACTTGTCCACGATCTCGGCTTGAATTCTAGCAGCCTCCGGTTCACGCGTATCATCTTTAGCATAGATATCGCCTCCCTGTACCATAAAGTCTTTCATGACTCTGTGCCACTGTGTGCTATCGTATTTGCCTTCTTTTACAAGGCTGATAAAGTTCTTTTTGTGGAGTGGCGTTTCATCGTATAGTATCGCCTTCATATCACCAAATTCGGTATGAATGACTACCAGATAATCTTTGTTTTTGTCACATGCTGTAAGAAAAACAGTGAATATTAAGGCTACTAAAAATATTCTCTTCATTTGTGTTCACTTGATTTTGGGCTCAAATATACAAGATCAAAGTAGTTTTAAAACGCTCTAGCTAAGCTGATTTCGAATCTCTGCCAGAACCTTATCTCCACCTGCATCTAGTACAGCTTTGGCAAGTTGTTGCCCAAGGGCTACAGGATCTGTATCAGATAGTCGGTGGACGATTCTTGTTTGGCCATCCAGACTTATGATTCCTCCTTCGATATTCAGAGTATCATTCTCCAAAGTTGCTAAGGCAAATACAGGGATGCTACAACCTCCTTCCAACTCAGCAAGATAAGCCCGTTCGGCTAATAACCTTTTTTCGGTGATGGGGTCATTGATCACCGAGCGTATGGCATTTCTTTTTTCAGAATCAATGTTTATATGACTTTCAATGGCCACACTACCCTGTCCAACCGCTGGAATAAATTCCGCTGTGTTCAGTTCATGACGAATCATCTCATTATATCCCATCCGGTGTACTCCGGCATAGGCCAATACAAGCCCATGACATAAGCCATCACGCATTTTCCCAATTCGTGTCTGAAGATTTCCGCGTACGTCTACTGTTTTGACATGCGGATAAAAATGCTTGAAAAGTGCTACCCGCCGTGTGGAGGAAGTACCCAGAACAAGGTCTGGATTATTAAGATCAATCGATTCATCTGATACGATGACATCATTGATTTTTTCCCGTTCAGTAAAAGCGATGATTTCAAAACCATTCGGGAGCCGAGATTGCATGTCTTTAGCGCTATGCACAGCAATGTCTACCTGTCCATTGGCGAGTTGTTCTTCCAGTTCTTCAGTGAACACACCTTTACTCCCAATTTTAGCAATCGACACATCCAGCACTTTGTCACCCTTGGTTTCTTTAAGCACTAGCTCTGTTTGATAACCAGCAGCATTTAGCTTCTTTGCTACATACTTGGCCTGCCAGAGTGCCAGTTTGCTTTGTCGGGTTCCTATTCTAATCGTCTCCACTATGCGTTTTTCTTTCTTCCTCGCTTGTTCTGATAATTTTGCTCGACGTACTCAATAATTTTTCCGGCGATATCTTTGTCAGTCGCCTTCTCAATTCCTTCCAAACCGGGTGAGCTATTGACTTCCAAAATTAACGCACCTCGATCAGACTGGAGCATATCCACTCCAGCAACACTCAAGCCCATGGTTTCGGCCGCTTTCACAGCAGCAGCTTTTTCCGATCGTTTTAAGTTAATGAGTTCTGCAGAGCCTCCACGGTGAAGGTTGGAGCGAAACTCGCCTTCTTTCCCGGTACGTTTCATGGCACCAACTACTTCTCCATTTACAACAAAGGCACGAATATCTGAGGCTTTAGCTTCTTTGATGAATTCCTGAACGATGATTCTTGCCTTTAATCCATGAAATGCTTCGATAACTGACTTTGCTGCTTTTATTGTTTCTGCTAAAACGACACCTAATCCCTGCGTGCCTTCCAGCAGCTTGATAATTAGTGGAGCGCCACCCATGTTTTGCACAATCTGCTTTTCTTCTTTGGAGTAATTGGTAAAAGCTGTTTTAGGCAAGCCCAAACCAGCCGCTCCCAGCATTTGCATACTTCTTAGCTTATCTCTGGAGCGGGTGATAGCTATCGAGCGATTGGCACTGAAGACATCCATCATTTCGAACTGACGCAAAACTGCCGTTCCATAAAAGGTTACTGACGCACCTATCCGGGGAATTACAGCGTCGAAGTTTTCCAACTTTTCACCTTTGTAGTACATGGAGAGCGCATTCTGTTCGATGATCATATCACACTTTAGGTGATCTATCACCTGCACTTCATGTCCACGAACCTTTGCAGCTTCAACCAGCCGTTTGGTGGAGTATAAATCGGGATTTCGAGACAATACAGCTAATTTCATGATCGTATATTTGGTTTGGGAATGTTCAATTTGTTTGATTATTCAGGTTGATTTGACCTCATCATGTGAAAGATCCTTTTTAGAGACATCTACAAGGAATCGATCTTTTAGAAGTTTTCTGCCCAATAGAATCGGGTTTTTCATTTGCGACCGGTCACTTAATGAGAACTCTGCCAGATAAGCCTTATTAAACAGAACAATTCTCGTCTTAATAACATAGCGCTTTTGACTTTCACCATTAGAACTACGAATCGATTTTTGAGAAAAGTCTTTGGTTTGAAACTTCTTGACAACTGACTTTCCCTCTACTTCTGTAGGTAAATGGAAACTTAAGATGCCTTCTTGTACTTTAATTCGTTTGCAATGTATAGATGAGGTATATGCTCCTGTATCCACTTTGGCTTTGGCGTTAAATATGCCCAGATCCGGGAGGTTGACCTTATCTGTTCGTCCAATGACTTTCTTAGTCTTCATGACCTAAGAAATTTACTGCATTGAAGTGAAAGGTTCATGAATGTGATACGTGGGCTGGCATTACGAGCCAAATGGCCCATTGCTTCACTGATGTTTTTATAAATATTTTCCAATGCGGGAAGGCTGGCGAAGCCTCCGAATTTTTGAATAAACTCTCCTTCTGCTCCTTCTCGGTTGACCAGCTGGTCATTGTTTGCTTTACTCAATATAGCGTCTCGGATGAGCGTAATAGAAAACTCCAGTTGATTCCGTTGCTTAGGTTTTGAGCTTCGCACAAAATCTTCAGTGAAATTCAACATCCCCGAGTAATCGGCTTTCAGACAAACCTGCATCCAGTTTCTGAAAGATTCATAAG
>JAMWZA010000057.1:0-18652 GCA_024305105.1 Marinoscillum sp. | reverse complement strand
CGTAAAAAGCTTTTCCCATACTGCCATTTGCCAGACGAGAGACTTTTTCAGCATTGACCGGATCTATTCCTTTTTTGTCAATCAGGTATTCCTTGATTACCTCGTCTTTAAATGGAGTGACATTGAATATTTGTGTTCTTGATTTAATAGTTGCTAGCAGATTGTCATAAGCATAACTGACCAGCAAATAGATAGTTTGTGTAGGGGGTTCTTCTAATACTTTCAGGATTCCGTTTGCTGCTGCCGGGTGCATAAATTCAGGATACCAAATGATCAGAATTTTGAAATCACCCTCAAAAGACTTCATGCTTACAGTCCGAATGATATTGCGACTATCCTGGCGGCTGATGAGTACGTTTTTATTCTCATAGCCATTGTAGCTCACCCAGTCATTGATGTCACTGTAGGGCTTTTCGGCTGCAAAAGTTCTCCATTTCTTAAGGGTATCTGCCTGCAACTTGTCATAATCCGAGCTTTTAGAGGCGGATGGTTTCGGATAAATAAAATGCACATCCGGGTGGATCAACTTGGCCATTTTTTGACAGTTGGCACAAGTCCCACAGGAATCTTGCTCTTGTTTGTTTTCACAAAGCAGGTAGCTGGCAAATGCCATGGCGATAGGTAGCCCTCCACCACCGAGTGTGCTATTGAACAACTGCGCATGCGCTATGTGGTTGTTCTTGTAAGAAGCGACAAGGGATTGCTTCAAGTCATCAAGTCCGGGAATTTCGGCAAACTGCATACTTATACGTTTTTCTCCCAAACTCGGTATTGGGCAGAAGTCTCAAAGATATGGTTTAGGATGTCTTTATCGTCTTGTGATAGTGCTAAATTTCTGCGCTTCTTGACAATATCTGCTGTAATAAATGCCTTGCGCGGATTGTGAGTCACAAAGCCCGAAGCTCCACCCCAGGCGAATGATGGAATAATAGTCCGGGGGAACCCTTCTCCATATATATTGGCCGCTACTCCTACTGTAGTCCCTGTATTAAATAACGCACCAATGGCCGTTTTGCTATGATCGCCCATGATGAGGCCACAAAACTGTAATCCAGTCTGGATAAAGCTACCCGAAGCAAAGTCCCACATTCGCACTGGATCATAGTTGTTCTTTAGGTTGGAGTTGTTAGTGCCCGCGCCAAAATTGCACCATTCACCAATGACTGAGTTACCCAAAAACCCGTCGTGGCCTTTGTTACTAAATCCCCAAAAAACGCAATTCGAAATCTCACCACCCAATTTGCAGTGCGGCCCTGCGGAGGTGTCTCCACGGAGTTTCGTTCCCATTCCCACGACTGAGTTATCACCCATGGCAAACGGCCCACGAATCAGTGCTCCCTCTTGTACTTCACTGTTTTTACCTAAATAGATTGGTCCGTTTTTGGCATTCAAAACGGCTGCTTTTACGGTGACCCCATCTTCTATGAAAATATTCTCACTTCCATATACGATGGTATGTGGGTCTGCAACACCTGCTGATTTTCTTCCAGTAGTGATTAACTCATAGTCTTTGCGAATCTCCTGACCATTTAGTCGGAAAATATCCCACGAATAAGTGATTTGGTCGACTGTACCTGAGAATTCCTTAAGCGTGTATGAGTTCGGTCCGTCAATAGGGCTGGTCTTCCCTCTTGCAAGGATAATTTTGCTTTCAACAGTGAGTGCTTGGCCAGCCTGGAGGCTCTTTGCTGCTGTGATCAGGTCTGGGGATGGAATCAGTCCGTCTATTACCCATAGGGTATCATTGGCCGGTGAGACCGATGAAAACTTCGTTTGTAAATATTCCTGAGTGACGTACCCGAATGATTCGGGAGCAAGGTACCTCGACCACTTTTCATCAAGTGTCAAAATCCCAACCCGAAGATTAGCGATCGGGCGTGTATAGGTAAGTGGAAGGAGTTGTTGGTGAGCTTGAGTCGTCTCGGCAAACAAGATATTCATGCGACAAAATTAACCCCTTTGATAAGATAGCGTGTCCACAAACAAAAAAAGTCTTCAGGATATCCTGAAGACTTATAAACTCATATATTCTAAAAGAACTACTTGTTCTTTTTGTATTTCTTATTGAACTTCTCTACTCTACCAGCAGTATCCAGGAAGATGTTCTTACCTGTATAGAACGGGTGAGAAGCCGAACTAACCTCTATCTTTATCAATGGGTATTCGTTTCCGTCTTCCCATTTGATGGTTTCTTCACTATTCATGGTTGAGCGAGTCTTAAACTTGAAGTCGCCTGTAGTGTCGAAGAAGATAACGTCTTTGTATTCTGGATGTATGTCCTTTTTCATAATTTCTTGGATGCTTTTCTTAAAAAGGATTGCAAAGATAGAGTAAATTATGTGATAAACAAAAGCGCCTTTTTTAATATTTTTACTCCGTGAGATATACTTTGATTCTTATTCTTGTTCTGACGCTCAATGAGTTAATAGCCCAATCTACTGATATTCCACTAAATAGCTGGGCTTATCCGGCCCTGGATGAGTGGGATGTGAAAGGAAAGAGCGGTGTTTTTACAGAAATTAAACCGATTAGTAGAAGGTATTTTTCGGAACTATCGAAACAAACTTCCTGGATCAAAAGCAAGGCAGACCAATTTGATCTGGGTTATATTCAACTAGAAACCAGAGAGTATCTGGATTCAGTAGAAGCTTCATCGCAACCTCTTTTCAATACCTTCTTTAAGTATCCTTCAGATGTTTACAGCTATTCGAATGACGATTTTGACTTACATGTGAATCCGGTTGTGGTTCTCGGTGCTGCAAAAGATCAGCAGGGAACATTCGATGAACTACTTTTTGAGAATTACCGTGGATTAGAACTGCGAGGCACTATTGACGATAAAGTGAGTTTTTACACACTGCTTACAGAAAATCAGGCGCGGTACGCGGATTACATTCAGGATGTGACCGATACGACAATTGCGGTGCCTTATGAGGGTTTTTGGAAGCAGTATAATACGTCTGGAGTAGACTTCCTCCGCGCACAAGCCTATATCGACATCAATGCCACCAAACACATATCCGCACAGTTTGGGTATGGTAAGCATTTTATTGGTGACGGTAAGCGCTCGCTTATTCTGTCAGATTTTGGGAACAACTATCCATATCTCCGATTAAACACACGAATTTGGAAACTGCAGTACACCAATATTTTCGCTCAATTAGTGGGTCAAACACAAGGAGGTGATTTTGGGCTGTTGGGTACTGGCTCGTTTACTAAAAAGTATTTGGCAAGTCATCATCTCAGCGTGAAGGTGCTGCCAAACTTAACACTCGGCCTTTTTGAGTCGGTGATTTATGGAGACTCTGCACAAAACTTAAAAGTAGAGTACCTCAACCCCCTCATCTTTTACCGGGCCCTGGAGCAGCAAGATGGGAGTTCTGACAATGTGCTAATAGGACTTGATTTCAAATGGAATTTATTTAAGACCATCTCCTTGTACGGTCAGTTGGTCATCGATGAGTTAATCGTTAGCGAAGCCTTTGGTGATGCGGGATGGTGGGGAAACAAACAAGCCTTTCAAATTGGAGCGAAATATTTCGATGTACTAGGAATCACTGACCTGAATGCTCAGGTAGAGCTCAATCGAGTACGGCCATATGTCTACAGCCATGAAAATAACTACACTTCATACAGTCATTACAACATGGCGCTTGCTCACCCACTCGGAGCTAATTTTCAGGAAATGCTGCTTTCAATGAATTATCGTCCTTTTGCCAAATGGCGAGTAAGTACAGATGTACTATTGGCGAGCTATGGAAATGATTTAGGCAATGCCAGTTATGGTCGAGATATTATGAAATCGTACAATAGAAGACCTGCTGACTATGGGAACGAATTGCTGCAAGGCGAAGAAACAGATTTGATAATGCTCCAGGGAAAACTGACATATCATTTTTGGCACAATGCCATGATTGACCTGGATGCTATTTATCGATCAGAGTCTTCACCAAGCAGATCGAGAGAAAGCGTGATTCTGGGCGTAACTCTTAGATGGAATTTCCCGGCTAGAAGTTACTTGTTCTGATGCGGACGCTCTGGCGAATAAGGAAATATGCAAAACCAATTGGTGGGATTTTGCCCATATACCTCGTCCTGGTATTTGGTGCGACCATCTTTAGCGTTATCAACTTGTCAGCACTTATTCCGCTGATGCAGGTGTTGTTTGATCAGGTGGAGGTGGTCAATGAACCCACCAGTCAAGGCTGGAGTCTTGAATACATCAAACAGCAGTTTTACAATTATATCATGACACTGATTGCGTCTGGAGGCAGGGTGCATGCACTTTACTTTATCTGCGGGCTTGTGGCATGTTCAGTTGTTTTGGCCAACCTGTTCCGATATGCTTCTCAGTTGATTTTGGCGAAAGTTCGTGTGCGAGTCATCCGCAACCTTCGGCAGGACGCTTTTGATAAAGTTCTTCGATTTGATCTTGGCTACTTTCATCAGCAGCACAAGGGAGATTTCATTTCACGGTTGACTGTAGACGTTCAGGATGTGGAGCAATCTGTTGTTAGTGGCATGAAAGCCTTGATCAAAGAACCTTTGTTGCTTCTGGGATATTTGGTGGCATTGTTTAGCATCTCCCCGGAGCTGACATTGTATACACTGATACTGATACCAACCGCTGGTTTTGGGGTATCTGTCGTGGCTAGAAAAATCCGTAAGTGGTCTGGAATGTCACAGGAGTCAATGGGACAGCTTGGAGGTGTGCTCGATGAGACGTTCACCGGTATGCGGATGATCAAAGCAATGAATGCCGAAAAATGGGTGAAAAGTCGGTTCGCCAAAAACCTGGATTCGTATGCCCGAGAAACCTACCAGATTGCTTCCAAATCCAATTTGTCTTCACCAATTAGTGAGATTACCGGAGTTGTTGTGCTAGTGGTGACACTGACTTTAGGAGGCCGCATAGTTCTGGAAGAAGGGGTGTTGCAAGCCGCAACATTTATTGGATTTCTGGTGATTTTCTCTCAATTGCTAAATCCTGCCAAAGCCATATCTGTGGCAAGTGCGCAGATCAACAAAGGACTGGCTTCTGCCAAGCGTATTTTTGAAATCATTGATCAGGAAACAAGTCCTGTTAGATCAGAATTCGCTAAACCAGAACTAAAGAGTGCCATTGACTTTCATCTTGTCGACTTCACCTATGGAAAGGAGCTTGTGCTGAGCGGTCTGGACTTCAAACTCTATAAAGGCGAAGCACTTGCACTTGTTGGTCCATCCGGAGCAGGAAAGTCCACAATTGCTGACCTATTGTGTGGATTTTATCAGCCTTCAAAAGGACAGGTACTGGTTGATGGTTTAGAGTTAAATGCTATCGATCCGCATTTATGGCGAGCACAACTATCGTTTGTATCACAGGAACCTGTTCTTTTTGATGATTCCATTCGTGAGAACATCCTATTTGGTCTCGAAGATGTTTCGGAAGGGGATTTGAAGCGGGCAGTTCAGGCGGCAAGAGTGGATGAGTTTACCGATCGGATGGCTGATGGGCTCGCTACTAAAGTGGGAACGAATGGGAATCGCCTGTCTGGAGGGCAGAAACAGCGCATTGCCATTGCCCGAGCGCTGTTGAGAGATCCTGAGCTATTGATTTTGGATGAGGCTACTTCTTCATTGGATGCACAGTCAGAGCATTTGGTGCAGGAGGCTTTGATGAATTTGACCAAGGGACGAACGACATTGCTCATAGCACACCGACTAAGTACGATCCAACATGCTGACCGCATACTCGTTCTTAATAATGGAGCAGTAGCGCAAATAGGAAGGCACCATGAGTTGTTACAGCGTGACGGTCTATATCGTGAGATGACCCGATTGCAGTCTTTTTGACCGGTTCAGTCAATAAGATTGGTAGGCTCAAGGAGATTTGTCTAACTTTTCGCCAAGATTCAAAATAAGAGATGAGAAAGTTTAAGTTGTTTTTCTACCCGGTCTATTTGATTGCGGCTTTTTTGGTACTCTACTACAGTATTGACATATTGGCCAATATGGAGAGTTACAAAGAGCGGATTGATATGACCTTTGCTTTGCGCAAGCTACCGGTGTATCTGATGACGGCTTTTATTCTACTTAGTTTGTTGATGTTGGTGGAGTTGGTCACCGAGAATTTTACCATCATATCTTTAAAGCGTCGAGTAAAGAAAGCAGAGGAGGAAGTTCTCCGGTATAAGGCCAAACTGTACGATCAATCACAAGGTGAAGACGATGATGATGACGAAGAAGAAAACGATGACAAGCCCAAATCATTGGACTTTGACCTAGGAGATGATGACGATGAGAATTGATCAATCCAACGCCTAATTCCTACAAATTATCCCCACGAATATTCGACTAAACGAAGTGTTTGGCTCTGGCCCGGTGAATCAATCCATTTTTGTCAAAAAATAAATGGTATGTCACTTCTGATCACTTTGTTCTTATTAAGTAATGCGCTCTTTTTCTTATTGGCTTTCGCCAAATGGATTCATTCGTCCGGAAGAGAGACTTATTAGTATTCCCCATTTTATTTGCACAGTTATTTGAGATTGTGGTAATTTAGAAACCATGCTCGCAAAGACTTTTGGAAGTGCCGTATACGGTGTAAACGCCTACACCATTACCATCGAAGTAAATGTTGGACAGGGAACAAAGTTCTTTATGGTGGGCTTGCCCGACTCTGCTGTGAAAGAAAGCGAACAGCGCGTAGATTCAGCACTTAAGTACCACAATTACCGCATGCCACGACAAAAAGTGGTGGTTAATCTGGCGCCTGCAGATATTAAAAAGGAGGGTTCGTCCTATGACCTTCCCATTGCTCTGGGCATTTTACAAGGTTCAGAGCAGGCTTCTTTTCCTGATTTAGAAAAGTACATTATCATGGGTGAGTTGTCACTTGATGGTATTTTAAGACCTATAAAAGGGGCTTTGCCAATCGCCATTGAAGCACGAAAGCAAGGTTTTACTGGATTTATCCTTCCAAAGGAAAATGCCATAGAAGCAGCCATCGTGGATAATCTGGATGTGATTCCAGTTGAGAATATAAAAGAAGCCATCGAACACCTGGATGGAACAGCGCCTATCGCTCCACTGGACTATGACACGCGGGATAACTTTTTCTACGACATTGATCAGTTTGAAGCGGATTTTGCAGATGTGCAAGGTCAGGAAAACATCAAGCGAGCGATGGAGATTGCGGCAGCTGGAGGTCACAATGTGATCATGATAGGTCCTCCGGGAGCTGGTAAAACCATGTTGGCAAAGAGGCTTTCGTCCATTCTACCACCACTATCCTTACATGAAGCCCTGGAAACAACCAAGATTCACTCGGTGGCTGGTAAACTTGGTGAAAACGGCAAATTAATTGCGCATCGTCCATTTAGAAACCCACATCATACCATTTCGGATGTAGCACTTGTAGGAGGCGGAGGAATTCCTCAGCCAGGTGAAATTTCTATGGCTAATAATGGCGTCTTGTTTTTAGACGAACTTCCAGAATTCAAACGTACGGTACTGGAGGTAATGCGTCAACCGCTGGAAGAGCGGAAAGTAACCATCTCACGAGCCAAAGTAAGCATCGATTATCCGGCTAATTTTATGCTGGTGGCCAGTATGAACCCATGTCCATGTGGGTATTACAATCATCCCGAAAAGGAATGCGTTTGTGGTCCTGGTGTGGTGCAGCGCTACTTAAACAAAGTCAGTGGGCCACTCCTAGACCGAATAGACTTACATGTAGAAGTAACACCGGTTTCGTTTGATGAGATGACTGCTGATCGGAAAGCGGAGTCCAGTCTGGATATTCGAAACCGTGTGATTCAGGCGAGAGAGATCCAGCGGGAACGGTTCAAAGAGACTCCCGAGATTTTTAACAATGCCATGATGGGATCCAATGCGACTAAGGAAATGTGCAAGATCAATGAAGCCGGTAAAACACTCCTCAAAACGGCCATGGAGCGACTTGGTCTATCGGCCAGGGCCTATGACCGGATTCTGAAAGTTTCTCGAACGATTGCTGACTTAGCTGGGGCTGACGAAATCAAAATTGAACACCTGGCGGAAGCGATTCAGTACCGCAGCCTGGATCGAGAAGGCTGGGCGGGGTGATATCCTTATTCTTGGAGGTTTATTATTGAATTATTTCTCGGATTTCCGAAACCATCGTTTGAATAGAGAAGGCTTTTTTTCAATATCAAGAGTATTTCCTCTATCTAAAATCTTTCTCAACTCCTGTGCATCCACCAGGTCTTTAAGGTTGCCTTTTGGACGTTTGACATTGCTTTTAATTTCTATCAGATCCTTGATGCCAATTACCGGAAGAGTGTATCCACTTAGCTTGGTTTGCACAGCTCTCTTACTACAAGCCCTAAAAGTTAATGGTTCGTAAAAGATAGAAGTCATTAGGTCAACTTTAAATCTGCTGTCTTCGGAAAAAATACGGATGGGGGTGGGGTGATCCACTGGTCTGGCATTCATAATTTCGTTAACAACTTTTTCGGAATATGCCAAGTCCACCAATGAAGCACCAAGCTTGGTTAAATTATCATTAGAGGGATCTATCCAGAGATCCATATCTCCAGTAAACCGAGCATATCCATGAAATCCAACGGCAAGACCTCCGACCAATAAAAATGACACGTCGTTTTTATTTAATTTTTCAATGACCTCCTTATAGAATCCACTTATTTCCATTCGATCTTTCTAGTACCTTTTTTGAAAGGCTCATGCAGACCTATTGAAATAATTTCCATGAGGTAGTCCCACTTTTTATTGGTTGACCAAGTGAGGTAATCGTCAATAAATTTATCCTGCTGTTCATCTTGACTATGATGCTGTGGATTCCATTCTAATTTTCTAGACATATTTGGATCATGGTTTAAGACCAACGTGCTGACCTAATTGGAATACTTATCAAATTAAATATACGGAATTAGCAGTTATTCGTTTGTAAGCCATGTAATTGAAATAAGCACTCGTTGACTTCTTTGATGATCGTTATTATCAAGATTCAGCTAGTGTTACTTCATAACTTTTTCAGAAAACTGCTCAATCATCTCAATTACCTCCCCAAAAGTACTCTGCCCCTTATCCTTCAAATACCATTTCTGAAGTTCTACAGAGAATTCAGTGTACGGCCTTGGGTTTTCCTCCTTCTTCCAGTTGTCAAAAAGCATTTGGGCTTCTTGTGGTCTTGGTCCCCAGGAGCCAAGTATTTCGTGATTTTCATCGAGAACAATCAGTTTGGGTATGGATCGGCCACCACTAAACAAAAACTCGTCCATTAGCGTCAGGTTCTCATCTCTGAGCACGAGCCTGATATCAATGTGATTATTGATTTCGGCCATGTTCTGAAGAATGGGAAGTACCTGAGCTGCATCGCCACACCAGCTTTCGGTAATGATCAGCCAGGTTTGCGGATTGGAAATATTCGCAAGAGCTGATTTCGTTGATTCATCTGGTACGATGGTCTTCGCCAGTCGTTTCATTCGCTGGTTGTTCAGCTTGGTATAGTTGACCAGACTTTCAGTTTGATTGGGACCTGTCGCTTTGCCCAGTTCGGTTAGCGAACTCATCAGATCCACATATTCCTGATAGCTCATTGATTGGCTAATAGCATCATCAATGATTGCTTTGATTGGTTTCATTTCCATTTCTTTAAAATGCCTAATTAGAAAATCGAAATGCATGTAATTTGGTTTCGCTAATGGGTGTGACTTTAATCAATTGTCGGGATGACGCTATTCTTAGGAACAGGCTGGTAATGTTTTATGCCTTTGTAGAAAAACCAGTACATCACCAGCATGATGAAATGAGCAATGTCATCTCGGTTAAACCACGCTGGATGAATGTCGATCTGGCCTATTTTAATGGCTCCTGTTGCCAGTAAACAAGCAATCCCGTATAGAAAATGCTTGTAGTTGGAAGCGCCTGCTTTGCTCCGATGGTAAGCAAGAACGCCAACAATCAGGAAAAACCCAGCCATATGTACCATCACCCATTTAAATGAAAAATCGAAAACGAGCATCGCGAATGTCGCAAATACCTTGGCTCGTACTACGGTGGTGAGCATCTGTTTTTTTCTTGGCTCCTCCACATCCATGATCATGGCTAGCTCGGCGATCACCACTGACAGGATAGCAATGGACCAGTTAGTCACCTTGAAATACTGGCCGGTATAGTTGTAGAGTAAATGCGTAAAACCACCAAATACAAAGGCGATGGCATATCCCAGAAAAAACCAACTCCAGTACTTTTGAAAAGGAGATTCCAGTTTGGATAATTTCTTGTAAAAAATGGCTGACTGTATGGCGAGCACCCAGTTCATCAGTGTGCTCAACGGCTCCAACAGCTCCAGTCCAAAAAGTTCAAATGCTACTTTTTCCAATTTCAATCACATTTTTGAATGAGCGAAACTAAATAAGTTGCACTAAAGATATTTGTTATCTTGCTCGAAATGCTTCGTGTTGCACTCAAAATAGTGATGATTTTTTTCGTGATTTTTTCCGGAATAGTCCTTTCGGTAATCACGATAGTTGATACCACACCCTATCAGCAAAAGGATTTCTATCTGGAGATGGATAGCCGCCTGGATTCGTTAGACGAGCATTTCTCCCTGCAGGCCGATACCACCCAACTTCAGGTAGGCTGGGCGACAGTCAACATCACTCCTGAAGAGCTGCTGCCACTTGCAGGATATGGCGTACGAGATCCGAAGGAAATGAGCGGCCTCCGGGATAGTAGCTTCATTCGTACGATCGTCTTTAAACTGGGAGACGAACAAGTCGCTATTGTCACGGCGGACTTATTGATTATTCATCCTGCATTGAGAAATGCAGTTTTCAATGCATTGCCAGAAGGTTGGTCGCCAAGCGATATTTATTTCACCGCTTCGCATACACACAGTGGTCAGGGAAGCTGGGCTCCGGGTGTAGTTGGCGAATTGTTTGCCGGCACCTTTTCTGAAAATCAGTTAGCGTATCTGTCTTCTCAGATTGTTACGTCCCTTACTGATGCTGCAGCTTCCATGCAATCTGGAGCCGTTCAGTTTGGGGAGCTGTCTCTGGATAATTTGGTTAGAAACCGCCTGGCAAAAGAGGCAGGAATCATCGACCCCTGGCTGAAAGTCGCTCGACTTCAAAAAGACACGCTGGTAGGTCATTTGGTTTCGTTTGGTGCACATGCTACCTGTTTCGGCCCTGAAAACCGAGAGCTCACCAGCGACTTTCCCGGAGAGCTCGTCAACCAATTAAATGAGACGTTTGATTTCACCGCATTTGCAGCTGGTGCAGTTGGTAGCATGTCGGTAGATGTAGAAGGAAATCGACCAGAAGAAATCATTCATGACCTGGCGAATGAATTGACGCAGCAGACTCAGTTATTGAGCTTGATCGGGCTAAGCCAGCGTCCTGTTCAAACTCTCTCTTCGTTTCGGTTGAAACTGCCATTGAGAGCTCCCTATGCCAAGTTAACTAACCATCTGGCACTTCGCCCTTATGTATTTCATGCTGCTTTTGGAGAATATACCAATGACATCAGCGTATTGGTACTGGGCCAGTCTATTTTTATCGGTTTGCCTTGTGATTTTTCAGGTGAATTGGCCGTACCACTTTACCAAGAGGCCAGGGCCAAAGGGTATCAATTATTCATCACCTCATTCAATGGCGGGTATACCGGTTATGTCATCAAAGACGAATGGTACGACATGCGAAAATACGAAGCACGAACGATGAGTTGGCATGGGCCAGACACCGGTTCGTATCTTTCCGAAATTATCTCACGATTGATTCAGACGATTCATGAAAATAGTCAAACCAACACTGCTCGTAAATGAGCAGAAAGCAAGAAAAAACATACAGAGCATGCTCCAAAAAGCTCAAGCCAATGGAGCGGAGCTAAGACCACACTTCAAAACCCATCAATCCGTAGATGTAGGTAAATGGTTTAAATCCGAAGGAATTACCAAAGCCACGGTTTCTTCGGTGGACATGGCTCTCTATTTTGCCAATGCTGGCTGGGAAGACATTACCATCGCTTTTCCATACAATCCACTAGAAGCGGAGGCAGTGGAGCAGTTAGCTAAAAAAATTAAACTCAATATGACCATCGTCTCCAAAGCCGCATTGAATCACCTCAACCAGCACGTGAGGGCTCCACTCAACTATTTCATTAAAGTGGATGTAGGGACGCACCGAACCGGGGTTTTGCCAGGCTTAAAAGACGAGATTCAGGACATGGGTCAGCCCCTAAACCCAGAACATCAGCTGGTCGGATTGTTGGCTCATGCCGGGCATACCTATCAACCAATGACGGAAGCTTCAGCTATGGCCGTTTTTCAACAATCGATGAAAGATTTCAAAGCAGTAAGCGAGGCGCTGGGAAGAGATGACCTTATCATTTCCTATGGAGATACACCTTCTTGTTCCATTCTGGAAACCCTGCCAGGTGTTCACGAGTGGCGACCTGGCAACTTTGTCTTTTACGACATAATGCAGGAGTATTTCAATAGCTGCTCGCTAGATCAGGTGGCCGTGTGCATGGCTTGTCCGGTCGTAGCAAAACATGCAGACCGGAATGAAGTGGTTGTCTACGGTGGAGGCGTTCATTTTTCCAAAGACTTCATTGCCCCAAATGGACAAAAGCAGTTTGGTAAAGTAGTGAAGCTTACTGAGCAAGGCTGGGAGTCCAACCCGATAGCGCTGGTGGATCGGTTATCGCAGGAACATGGTATTCTCAAAGTCTCTGATGAGTTACTAAATTCCATTGAGATTGGCGATTTGGTAGGGATTTTGCCTGTACACAGTTGTATGACGGCTGACCTTCAGGGTTACTATGTATC
Source organism: Marinoscillum sp. (assembly GCA_024305105.1). Lineage (GTDB taxonomy): Bacteria > Bacteroidota > Bacteroidia > Cytophagales > Cyclobacteriaceae > Marinoscillum. Next base: position 5,835 of record JAMWZA010000057.1, on the reverse strand, counting down.
TTTGGCCGGTCACAAACTCAACAAGTTCGATAAAGCAGACGTATGAAAAAGCTGTTTTTGGCGGTAATTACATTACCGTTTTTGTATTTGGCTCAAGCCCAAACTGATTCGCTGGCCACTAAGGATTCTCTGGACAGAATGATCGGACAGATGATCATGGTAGGGATTGGCGATTTCAATCTGCTGGACCAGCAGGCGGATGTCTTTGACGCCATCCGAGCCGATCAGGTAGGCGGTGTAATCCTTTTTGAAAAGAATCTTTCCAGTACCAATACCGAAGGCAGATTACAGCGAATTCTGGAATTTACTCAAGTACAGTCCAAGACTCCATTGTTCGTCAGTATAGATGAAGAAGGTGGTCGCGTAAACCGATTAAAAACGAAATATGGATTTCCAAAAACGGTAACAGCTCAGTATTTAGGAGAATTAGATGACCTGGACAGTACCTATTTTTATGCGAAGCAAACAGCAGCCATCCTCTATAAGCTTGGCATTAATATGAACTTTGCCCCGTCTGTGGATGTAAACATCAATCCAGATAATCCTGTGATTGGGAAAATTGGCAGATCGTATTCGGCAGACCCATTGGTGGTTTCACGCCATGCACAAGCCTTTGTAGAAGGTCATGATTTGTTTGGAGTGGCGACTGTGTTGAAGCATTTCCCAGGCCATGGAAGTTCCCAAAATGATTCACATCTTGGTTTGACGGACGTCTCTGATTCGTGGCGATTTGAAGAATTATTACCGTATAAGGCACTGATGGATTCGGGGAAAGTCAAGGCAGTAATGACTGCCCATATAGTCAATCAGGTGTTGGATGACAGTAAGTTGCCAGCCACACTTTCGGATAAAGTAATCTCTGATGTGCTCCGCGGCTTTATGAATTACAAAGGCGTGGTAGTCTCAGACGACATGCAAATGAAAGCGATCAGTGCGCAATATGGATTGGTGGAGGCGATAAAAATGGCAGTTTTAGCAGGTGTCGATGTGCTCTTGTTTGCCAACAATGTGCCGGATTATGATTTAGTTACTGCACAACAAATACATGCAATTGTTAGAAAACTTGTAAAAAATGGAGATATTAGTAGAGATCGTATAGTGGAATCCTACAATCGAATCCTAACTTTGAAAAAAGACATGGGTCTTTTATAGCCGTAGAAGAAACAGTCACCTAACCTATGATTCAGTATAATCCTAAAACCTGGTTTGCACTTATTTTTGATGTGTATAGCCGGTACGTCATTAAGTTACTTTTTCCCCTGTTATTGTTTGTCGGGGTGTTTACACTGGGACTTTGTTTTCTGGTATTAACTGTCTTTGACTTTCATTTTGGCGGGACAATTGCTTTCCACTCCATTCTTGGGGTGATCCTGGGTCTTTTTCTTGTTCTGAGAACCAACACCGCATATGATCGCTGGTGGGAAGGCCGCAAGCTCTGGGGTCAATTGGTAAACGACAGCCGTCAGTTGGCGATAAAGGTTCATGCCTTTCTTCCAAAAGAAGCAGTAGAGCATCGGGAGTTTTTCAGACGCATGATCCCCAATGAGTCTTTTTCCATGAAGGAACATTTGCGAGACAGTATTTTGGTGGGTGAAATGGACCTGATTGATGAAGCGACCAAGCAGCGGGTAATCAGGAGTAAGCACCGCCCCAATATGATCAACAAACTGATCTATGAGCGTGTGATGCAGTGCCGGGAAGAAGGACTGATCAATGATCAGCAGCTTTTCATTTTGGACAAGGAGATTAAAGGATTTACCGACATCATAGGAGCATGTGAGCGAATCAAATCAACGCCGATCCCTTATTCCTACAGCATGTTCATCAAAAAATTTCTCTTCATTTATTCGCTAACACTACCGGTGAGTTTTATGTGGGAACTGCACTACTGGACGGTGCCTATAGTGATGCTGGCATTTTACTTTTTGGTTAGTGTAGAACTCATTGCTGAGGAGATTGAAGACCCATTCGGAAACGACATCAATGACCTTCCCCTCAACGACCTGGCACTAAAGATTAAGCGAAACGTTTCGGAGATTATTAATACGTAAAGTCTATTTTCTTATCAATCATCTTTCAACGTCTCCGCCGGGTTGATCAATGCGGCAGAAATGGTCTTGTGACTAATGGTGAGAAGAGCCACCAGCAGTGTACTACCCAGCGCAGCTAAAAAGAAGCCTACTTCCATGTCTATTCGAAAGGAGAAGTTATCCAGCCACAGGTCTAGAAAGTAAAATGCTAACGGAGCGGTCACCATAAAGGAGATAATCATCAAGGCCACGACTTCTTTGAAAAAGATACTCAAAATGTTCAGTATACTGGCACCAAGTACTTTTCGCACACCGATTTCTTTGGTACGGTTCATAGCAATAAAAGATACTAACCCATACAATCCAAGACAGCCGATCAAGATAGAAATAATGGCAAAGATGCGCATCAGAGCAGTGATGTTCTGGACATCCTCGTACCGCTCGGCTAGTGCCTGATCATAGAAGTCATAGTCTAAGACATACTCAGGATAGATGTCATTCCATACTTTTTCAAAGTGTGTTTTGGCTTCTTCTACACTAGACAAAGTTGGTGTCTTAAAAGACAGACTATAGAATGCTCTCGGGTAATGAATCAGGAGAACATAATCAAGTTCTTCTTCCAGTGAGTACGTGTGAAAGTTTTCCATGACGCCCACTACAGTCTTGTCTCCACCCCAGCCGGTTTTTAGCTTTTCGCCAACTGCTCCTTCATAATTGTCATCAAACCCCATTAGACCGGCAATCTTCTCATTGATCACCACATTCAGGGAGTCCCCTTCACGGATTGTTCTACCGGCAAGGATATCGATATCAAAAAAGTCGGTGTAGTAGGGATCTACTGGCTTGAAGTTGGCGTGATAGTCGTTTTCGGACTCCAGCGGAGCATAGTTGATGTTGCTGTGTGAATCCGAGTTGCCGGTAGGCTCGCTCAATCCATAGGTAACACCTTCTATAGCTGGAGAAGTCATCATGGCCTGTCGAAAGCGCTCCATTTTTACTACATCGCGCTCTGGCAAGTAAGTAGTCATGATGGCTTCTGTTTGAAAGCCAAGATCTTTGTTCAAAAAGAAATCAGTCTGTGAGGAAACGATCAGTGTACCAATGATCAGAAACTGGCTGATTGCAAATTGAATAATTACCAGCCCTTTGCGCAAACTCAACCCACCAGAGTGATGCTGAGTCGTGATTTTCTTTTTCAGCGCCATCACGGTATTCATTCTGGAAAGGAGTACTGCAGGATAGAACCCAGAGAGTATGCTTACCGCTACGAAGAGGACAAGAAGGAACATGATTGTCTCTGGACTGCCCAACAGATCGATGGAAAGTTGATAACCAATAATGTCCGATAGCAGATTAAACATGAGCTCGGCAATGGCCAGTGCAATGATCAGTGCAAAAAAAGTGATCAATGCAATTTCTGATAAGAACTGAACCTGTAGCTGAGAGGTCATGCTACCAATCGCTTTTCGTATACCGATTTCCTTAGCCCTGTTGGAGGCCTGAGCTGTAGCCAGGTTGATGAAATTAATACAGGCTGTCAACACCAGAAAGATTCCAATTAAACCCAGCGCATATAAAAATTGCATGGAAGTGGCTCCCGTGTAGGACCCATACTCCTGATCAAAATGCACCTCAGCAAATGGCTGAGCGAGATACCTGCGTTCTTTTGACTCGCCTTCACCATGGTATTTTTCCACAAAGGCAATCATCTCTTCATTGAAGGCGTCAGGGCTAAACCCTTCTTCGGGGATGAAATAGGTGTTGGTATTGGAGCTGGTACTATTCCAGCTCGTTCCTTTGCCATAATAAGGGTTGATGTCGCCATTCTGACCATCATAGTCAAACAAAAAAGTGAAAGGAAGTGAGGTTGGATTTTCCTGATCAGCGATGACTCCTACTATTTTAAAGTCTTTGAGGTTATTGTAATTGATGAGCTTACCGATGGATTCCTGCTCCATGCCTTTTGGAAAACCAAAAAGTTTACGGGCTTCTTTGGCGGCAATGACTACAGAATTGGGATTTGTGAGAGCTGTTTCGGGGTTTCCGGCAATCCACTCAACGCTAAAAACATCGAAAAAGCTATTTTCTGTAAAAGTAACACCTTCATCGACCATGAATTTTTTCTTCTCCCCGTTTGCATCGTATACGTTGAGTTGGTTGCCATACATGTAGCTGGTTCTTACGACTGTCTGTACATTGGAAAAATAATCGCTCATTGCCGGACCTACAGGATGTGGAGTTCCCATTCCCTTGTCTACCAAGTCAGGATAGATGTTCTCGTTAACTACCCGGTAGATTTGCTCATAGTTCTCATGGTGTTGGTCATAAGCAAATTCGTAGCTGATCACCTTATAAATCACAAGCGAACAACCTATACCCATGGCCAGACCGAAGACATTGAGTAGGGTGTAAATCTTGTTGCGTTTGAGGTTGCGAAGCGCGGTGACGAGATAGTTTCTAAACATGAGCCATTAATTTCCTGAACTTGGAGTCAATTTGTGTGCCAACAGCCAAAACGGGTGAATTTGGACATACTTCTTAAAATGGACGTCCTGGAATGTACATCTTTATGTTCGATTGCGGTCAGTTCTTTATAGGTTATAAACCTATGTTGATCGAAACATGTCTAAGTAAAATACTTATAAAGCAATACCTTTCCAGTTAATTATCATTAACCCAATTATGTTACTCAATTCGCCCAATGTGGATGTCGTTTATGACAAACGACTTGACCTTCCATGCATCAATTTTAAATTCAAAGGGAAGTTTACTCAACTTGCTAGTGAATTATCCACTGAGGCCTGGGAAGAAGCGTTTGCCAAAGACCCATCTAAGTTTATTTTGATTTGGGATTGCTCAGCGATGACAGGGTTTGAGATGTCTGCTCGCAAGCACTGGCTGAATCAAATGCACGAACTTCACCCACAAATCGATCGGATTATAGTGATATCTGATTCTATCCTTATCCGTGGAGCTGCCCGATTGATGTTAAAATTATTTCAGTTTAAGTCAGAAGTGTACAATACACACCGTGAAGTGTGGGATCACTACCCAACTTTTGTATAAAACGATCTGGTTTAGATAGGTACGTTTACGTGACGCTCCGCATGGTATGATGACCGTACCAAGGGACCCGATTCTACGTATTTTAACCCTCTTTTTAGTCCTTCTTCCCGATAAGCATCAAACTGATCCGGGTGAATGAACTCTGCTACTTCAATGTGCATTTTCGTAGGCTGCAAGTATTGTCCCAGAGTAAGAATATCCAATCCATTTTCGACCAAATCGTCTATGGCTTTATGCACTTCATCTTGTGTTTCGCCAAGACCCAGCATGATACCAGACTTGGTTCGCTTACCTGCTTCTTTGGTCAGTTTTGTTTGTTCCAGACTTCTGGCATATTTCGCTTGAGGTCGAACTCGTCTGTAAAGACGCTCCACGGTTTCCATGTTGTGAGAAACCACTTCCTGACCGCCATCGATCATTCGGTATAAGGCGTCCCAGTTACTTTTCACATCTGGTATAAGCGTTTCAATCGTCGTTTCCGGGCTTAGTTCTTTGACTTTAATCACCGTCTGATACCAGATTTCAGCACCTCGGTCTTTCAGCTCATCACGGTTTACCGAAGTAAGTACGGCATGTTTTACCCCCATTGTGCTGATCGCTTCAGCTACGCGCTGTGGCTCCTGTTCGTCATATTCTGGAGGTCTGCCTGTCGCCACTGCGCAGAAAGTACAGCTTCGAGTACAAACATTCCCCAGGATCATGAAAGTCGCAGTGCCAGCACCCCAACACTCGCCCATGT
>JAMWZA010000056.1 GCA_024305105.1 Marinoscillum sp. | reverse complement strand
GGTAAAAATTGTCTTGGTTGGTGAGGATCTAGAGTATCATTTCAAGAATTCAGATAAGGGCATTCAAAAATTCACCTTTTACGAGGAATCAGGCAACCTGATAGGTATTATGGGAGGTAGTGGTGTTGGAAAGTCAACATTGGTTAATCTATTGAATGGAAAAATAGAACCCACTGCTGGAAGAATCCACATCAATGGACATAGCATACAAAAAGCGAGCCATGAAGGAGTTATAGGTTTCGTACCTCAAGATGACATGCTTTTTGAGGAACTAACAGTCTATCAAAACCTTTACTACAACGCTAGAATTTGTTTTAGTGATTTTTCGGACTCCTTATTGCAGAAAACTGTGCATAAGGTCTTGACGGACCTGGATTTGTTAGAAACTCAGGACCTGAAAGTGGGTGACCCATTAAACAAAACGATCAGTGGCGGTCAGCGAAAGCGACTTAATATTGCTCTGGAATTGATGCGTGAGCCTTCAGTCCTTTTTGTGGATGAGCCAACCAGTGGCCTCTCATCCATGGATTCAGAAAAAGTAATGCTACTTCTGAAAGACCTGGCACGTAAAGGCAAGCTAGTGATTGCGATTATCCATCAGCCTTCGTCAGACATCTTTAAGTTGTTTGATAAGCTTTGGATGCTGGATAAAGGCGGTTTTCCTATTTATAATGGGAACCCAATTGACGCAGTGGTCTACTTCAAAACAATGAGCACGCAGGTTAATGCTGCAGAAAGTGAGTGTACCAAGTGTGGCAATGTCATTCCTGAACAAATTCTGCAGATCATTGAGGCAAATGAAATCGATGATTCAGGAAAAACAACACACAATCGTCGAGTGCCGCCAAGAGCCTGGTACACCAAGTACAAAACCTATCTCGAAAGTAAGATCAAAAAGATCCGGTATGAGGAGCGGCTACCTCCTACCAACTTTCACATTCCAGACCAGCTGAAGCAGTTCAGAATCTTTTCGGAGAGAAACTTTCTGGCGAAGATTACCAATGTGCAATACATATTGATTAACCTTTTAGAAGCGCCTGTATTGGCCTTCATACTTGGGTATTTCTCCAAATATAATCCAGAGGGTGAATACATTTTCGCTGACAATAAAAATCTGCCGGTCTATTTGTTCATGTCTGTAGTCGTTTCCTTGTTTATGGGAATGTCGGTCAGTGCTGAGGAAATATTTAAAGATCGCAGAATCCTTGAACGTGAATCATTCCTAAACCTCAGCAGGCTGTCATATATTAACAGCAAGATCTTCTTTTTATTTTGTCTGTCTGCCGTACAGACCCTGAGTTTCGTATTGGTAGGAAATTATGTTCTGGAGATTCAAGGCATGACCTTCTATTATTGGATCATTCTGTTTACTACCTCCTGTTTTGCTAATATGGTAGGTCTGAATATTAGTTCTGCATTGAACTCGATCATTACAATCTACATCTTAATTCCTTTCATTTTAGTTCCCCAATTACTTCTTGGTGGTGCCATGATCAAGTTTGATGAACTGCACAAGAGCATTGCCAAACAGTCTTATGTGCCATTGGTAGGAGATATCATGGCGTCTCGGTGGGCTTATGAAGCACTGACAGTAGCTCAATTCAAGTACAATGATTATGAGCAATACTTTTTTGATCATGAAATGGATATGAGCCAAAATAGTTTTAACCGATCTTACTTAATACCAAGACTGGAAGGAATGACCAAACAGATTATTCGGGATAGTTCCAATTATGCAGCCTATGAACAAGAATTTGAAATCATTATTAATGAAAACCAAGACTTGGTCGAGCGGTACAACATTCGCCCATTTCCATTGATGGGCTCACTTACACCGGACCTGTTCAGCCATAGTATTGGAGAACGCTACATTAATTACCTGAACAACATTCAGGAGTTTTTCCAAAAACGATACACTTTGGCTACTCAAAAGAAGGATTCGGTTTACCTGGCATTAACAAAAGTTTATGGTAAAGAAGGGTTTTATGATGTAAAGAAAAACCACTTCAATGAAAGTGTGTCTGATTTAGTTGAAAACCGAAACGAATTCAACATGATTATCCAGGCGGAAGATCGACTCATACAGAAGAAAGATCCGATCTATATGGAGCCATACAACAGCTTTGGTCGGGCGCATTTCTATGCGCCAGTCAAGATGATTGGCAACTATAAAATTGATACCGTGCTGTTCAACATACTGATACTATGGGTAATGATTGCTGTACTTTACATGTTATTGCTGGATGACACCTTACGCAAAACAATCGAGTTGTTTAGTGGCAAAAAGAAGTAAGTACCTTATTTCGTAGTATATACCTGATATCCCCACGGCCCTAAGGTTATTTGAATGTCTGAATCTAATTCCACACTGTTCCTCCCTTTAAAGCTTTTATAAGTCCCACCATATATCTTGTCGGTAATTATGAAAGTAACGGGAGCTGCAGAGTGGTTGAACATTGCCATAACTCTATTACCTTCCTTTTCACGATAAACCACATTCACTTGATTCGGTTTTGTTGTTTTGAGCGGTAGCATTCGTGCTCCCCATTCTCCATTCCAAAGCGCCGGATTGTCCTTCTTTAACTTATTCAATCGTGCATACAAGCTATTAAATGGATGATCTCCCCAGCTTATCTGGTCCTTTTCGAAGAATGCTAATGGTCTATTTAAACCCACTTCCTGTCCTCCATAAATCAAAGGCATCCCTTCTAGCGCATAGGTTAAAACCGCGAAGTTTTCAGCAGCTTGACCAAATCGTTCAAAAACAGTTCCCTCCCATGAATTCTGATCATGATTGGTTGTATGGGTCATTTTAATCTCATCCAGACGAGTGCTATTAATCATCTTAGCGATGTAGGCATTGATGGCGCTAGCATCTTTAGAACCACTAGCCACATGCTGCATGGCTTCTTCCAACTCCCAGGCATAGGTCATATCGAATGCGTAATGCATGGCACGATCATCCCATTCAGCCAGCATAAAGACTTCCTTGGTTTCATTTAGTAGCTCTCTGGCCGTTACCCAAAAGTCTGAAGGAACATAGCCAGCCACATCGCATCGATAGCCATCTATATCAAACTCCTCAACCCAATATTCCATAGACTCCAGCATGTAATTCCTTAGTCCTTCTTTAGTGTAATCAAGTACAATCACATCTGACCAATCCCAACCTATCGGTGGAATGAACTTACCCGCATAATCCTTTACATACCATTCTGGATGCGTTTGGGTTAACACATTATCCCATGCGGTGTGATTTCCAACCCAATCAAAAATTATCTTCATTCCTAAATCATGAACATGAGCTACGAGACGCTGAAGATCTTCTGCATCTCCAAATTCCGAATTAATACTTCGGTAGTCTTTCACTGCATAATATGATCCCAATGTGCCTTTTCTGTTTACTTCACCGATAGAATGAATAGGCATTAACCACAAGATATCGACACCAAGCTCCTTCAATCGTGGTAAATGATTCTCAAAAGCCCTGAACGTACCTTCTGGAGTAAACTGACGAATATTCACTTCATAGATTACCGCATCCTTTACCCATTCCGGATGCTTTACTGAAGGTAAATTTTTCATTTTATCGAAAGAAGTTGAGCATGCCAGTAGTATGATAGGCAATATGTAAATAATGTGTTTCAATGGACTCATGAAGTAGACCTTAAGCATTCATCTGTAATTTCTTGTATAAAGCTTTTCCTGAAATTTGGGTAATCTCCCCTGACTTTAACGGAGTGAGATGTAAGTCCTCGATGGCCACTCGAATCAAACGTAGAGTTGGGTGTCCTACTTTAGCGGTCATTTTACGAACCTGTCTGTTTTTCCCTTCTATGAGCTTGATTTCCAGCCAGGTTCGGATCGGGTGTTTTTGATAATTAACAGGGGGATTTCTTTCGGTAACATCTGGACTTTCGATTATTCGCACCTCACATGGTAAGGTTTGGTACTTGCCCTTAACATTGATTTCCACGCCATTTCTCAATTCTTCTAAAGCACTATCCTCTGGTTTACCATCCACTTCTACCCAATAGGTTCGCTTATGTTCATTTTTTGGATTTAACAGCGCTCCATTTAGCTGTTTATCGTTTGTAAGGATCAACAGCCCTTCACTGTCCAGATCCAGACGCCCGACAGGATAAACGTCCTTAGGCAACTTATAAATGGACCCCAACCCTTCATTTCCACCCTCGTCAGTAAACTGACTAAGTATCTTGAAAGGCTTATATATGATGAAATAATTTTTCGTTCGTGCCATGCTTTTTAACTTCACTCTATGACCGTAGGCGAAAAGATTTTAGACTTTTATAAAGATTTAACCCCACCAAAGGGTTTATTCAAAAACGTCACCATCCTAAATCCATACATTGATAAGGATGCCTGGACGCTTACCACAAAGTTCTACAATCAATATTACAATGATCAAAACGAAAGGACTATACTTTTCGGAATAAATCCCGGCAGGTTTGGTGGCGGCTTAACTGGTGTGCCTTTTACAGACCCTGTCCATATGGAGCGTGTTTGTGGAATTAAGAATGATCTGGATAAACGTGCTGAACTGTCGAGCTCATTTGTATATGAAGTCATCAATGCTTGTGGTGGTGCTAAAGCCTTTTTCTCCAGATACTACATTTCATCCGTTTCTCCGCTTGGATTCATGCAGGATGGCAAGAATCTCAACTATTATGACATAAAAGGATACAAAAAGCTGTTCTTTAAATATGCAAAAGATCAAATTGTCAAACAATTGGACCTGCCAACCAACCGTCAAATTGCCTACAGCATAGGAAAAGGAACCAACATCAAATTTCTTCATGAATTAAATAAAGAATTTGGGTTTTTCGATAATATTGAACCGGTTCCTCACCCTAGATGGGTGATGCAATATCGACTAAAACGTAAAATGGAGTTCATTCAGGAATACAAAGACAAATTAGGCTTTTAGAAATCAATTTCTAATCCATCATAAAGACGGTCGATCTCAAGATTCTTAGCGTTAATCACCTCGCTTCCCATGTGTGTCAGCAGTAGCCTTTTGGTTTGAAAGTCGTTCTGCCTTTGCTGGATCGTTTTGTAACTAAGATGACCAGGAGAATCCTCATTAAGGTTGTTGCATTCAATGACAAACAGGTCCGTGCCTTTTGATAATTCTAATAGGTGATCATTCCATTCCGTATCTCCAGAAAAACCAAACAATTTATCCTTAATCCTGACCTGTACTCCGTGAGGAATTGAACCTGGAGAATGGGACACTGGCAAGCCTTTTACTTCAACAAATTGATGAAACTCCTGAAGTTCATTCGCATACTCATGAAAGGATACATTCATTTCATTGAATACTTTAGAAGTACCTGGATACAAAGCATCCTGCAAGCCATAAACGTTCTCTTCGATTCCCTTCGGCCCAATGATCTTGAGCGGCCGGGTCCTTTGATACTCCATTTTGTTACTAATCATTAGGAATGGAATACCACCATAATGATCTCCATGAAAATGCGTAATGACTATGACATCAATGGATTCAGGAGATAGGTTGAGTTGTTTGAGACGAAGCAAGGTGGACGCACCGCAATCGACAAGTATATTTAATTGATCATCACTCAAAAGGAAAGAGGTATTGTAACGACCTTCAGACCCGAAAGCATCTCCACACCCAATAGTAGTTAGTTTCATTTATTAGTAGTCTTTTAATCCCAAAGCCAATTTGTAGTAGTTTCTAATCTTCTTCGGATCCACACCACTGTTAAACATCCTAAATGCCTTGAGGTTTGCCAACTGCACTTTTAAATATCCATTTCCATGATACTTTCTAGCTGAAACTATGACGTCTTTCTGAATGATTCGATAACTAGCGATTTTAGCAGCTCTTCGTAAGAGATCAAAGTCTTCCATGACACAAAAGTGCTCATTAAACCCCTCAAGTTTATTAAAAAGAGACCGAGTGATGAATAGCGTTTGATCCCCACCTCTGCACCACATCATAGGGAACCTCGTAAAAAAAGCATTAATTTTTAAAAGTAATGGACCAGAATCAAATTGGTAGCGATAACCTCCATAGTAAGAACTTTTCAAAGCCTCAATAATATCATCATAGAATGATTCAGGAAGCACCACATCAGCATGAACAAAATAGAACACATCGCTGGAGGCATTAACTGCTCCAGCATTCAGTTGACGGGCACGACTAGGCTGGGTTATCTGAATTAGCCGAACGTCAGGAAACTTCTTTATTTTTTCTACAGTGCCATCCTCACTTCCTCCATCTACAACAATTACCTCAAATTTCGATCGACACTTATGCTCAGTCAAAAAACCAAGCAATCGCTCAATACGATCGATCTCATTTAATGTAGGAATGATTAAACTCAGGTTCATTTTGTTTCAATCTAAAACAAAATAAACATACGACCCAAGACATCAATTAGATTAAAACTAGAAAACCGTCTCCTCTCCATTTAATTCCATTTCTTCACAGAAATAGTTGAAGCATGCCTGCTGCTTCTCCTTTGTAAGATCAGCCCATACAGTTTTAAGCGGTCTTAAAGGAATAGCCACCTGATCTGGAGTCATCATAGCCATAAAATCGCTGATTGTAAACTGATCAAAAACAGACTCGTCATCCATTAAATCATCTGTATCGATGACCTTATCGCAAATGGCCTTTAGGTAACCATCTAATGCTACCCGATTTAGGTGCAGTTCATATTCAAGTGTCTCATGATTGAGTTTAATGGAGTCCAACGCCTGAAAATCCTTTTTGATCTTTTTATAAATCAGATTAAGGTCATCAATACTTTTTGATGCAATACGAATACCGGACATAATTTTAGGCTATGTTTTTTAGTTACAGATATCAGATATACTTGTTAAAGCTCCCTCAAAGAATAGACAAGAATTAAGATTACCTATCTAACAAGTATTTATCGTGGTGGTTGATATTTAACTAACCTGCAAGTGAAGGGTAAAAATATAAAAAAAAGCCAACAGAGCAAATCTGTTGGCTTCTCTGGAATGTTTTGTAATACTAAAGTTTACTTGACATCTCTTTGTATTTCTCTTTCATCCCTAGCTGATTGTAGATATACGCTAGGGTTTCAATTGCTGTAGTCTCCTCTGGCTTAATTTCATACACCTTTTCCCACTGAGGAAGAGCTTCCTTAAGCTTTTCAGTGATTACAGGTTGCATTTCTTTAGCTTTCTTCTGATCAGCCTTAGACATCCCCAAATTGTTCACTTCTTTGATGACATCATTAGCCTGGTTGATTAAAAGGACTCCATAGTTGAAGTTAGATTCAAAGTGATCTGGATTTACTTCAATAGCTTTTTTATAAGCTGCTGCAGCACCATCCACGTCTTCTGTTTCTTCCAATAGAACTCCCATTGTGAAATGTAGGTCTTCATTGTCTGGCTCAGCTTCAATGGCCTTTCTCAAATCAGCTTTAGCTTCTTCCACCTTTTCTAATTGAATCAATAGGTTAATTCTATTCTTTGTAAGTGTTGGATCGTTAGGGTATGCTTTTAACCCTCTGTTTACCAACTCCAAAGCAGCTTCCTTATCTTTTTTTGCTGCGATCAAGATGTTCAGGTAATTATAGTATAGATCAATACTTGTCGCACCCGCATTTAAAGCCGCATCGTAATTCTTAACAGCCGCATCAAACAATTCTCCATTATGCGCTGCGAATGCTGCGTTAACATAAGCTCCCGTATCCTCTGGTAGAATAAAGTATGCATCCTCAAAATTATCCACTGCCGTTTGGTATTCATTATTTTGGAATGCTTCAACAGCTGCATTGTAATAATAAGAGTAATAACCAGTTACTTGTTGATCCATCAAAACGGGTATTCCCATATCTCCAGTCGTGTAAAGCCCTTTACCTTCAGGGTCGAGTTCATCGGCTTTGTTGAATGCTTCTATTGCTTCGCTCATAGCATTGTCAGTAAGAGCAGCAAATTCAGCATTTGATGTCGTGTCAAGAGTTGCATAGATTAAACCACGATAATACCAGGTTTTGGCATCATCCTTTGTCTTTTCATGTTCAATCGCTGCATCTATTATTGACTTGGCTTCCACTAACTCTCCCTTTTCTCTGGCAGAGTTGGCTTTATTTATCTTGGGCTTCTTTTGCGCATACCCTGAAAACGCAATTACCGCTGCGAATACGAATAAATATGTCTTTTTCATTCTCATGGCTATTCTGTTTCTAAAATATTCTTTTTTTATGTATTATTCTTCTGCGTTATTCTCTTCATTGCTGGTGTCTTCGCCAGTCTCGGTATTATTCGCTTCGTCTGTAGGCTCAATTTCTTCATCTTCTTCTCCTAGATTAGAAATTTTCTCAACTGCTGAAATGGAATCTTTCTCATTTAAGCGGATTAATCGAACACCCTGAGTAGCTCTACCCATTATTCTTAGACTGCTCACTGTTGTCCTGATAGCAATTCCTGATTTATTGATAATCATTAGATCATCATCTTCCTCTACATCTTTAATTGCAACCAGAGCACCAGTTTTCTCAGTGATATTCATGGTTTTCACACCTTTACCACCCCTTTTAGTCATACGATAGTCTGAGAAATCTGATCGCTTACCGTATCCATTTTCAGATACAACCAAAAGGTTCGCTGGTTGTTTGTGGTCTACACAGACCATGCCAACTACGAATTCACCCTCTTTCATGTTGATACCACGAACTCCTGCTGCCATTCTACCCATTGGACGAACATCAGACTCATGGAAGTTAATAGCTCTACCTCCATTCGATGCAATCACTATGTGATTATCACCATTAGTTAAACGTACATTAAGTAATTTATCGCCTTCATTGATCGTGATGGCATTGATACCATTCTGTCTAGGACGTGAATACGCTTCAAGTGTGGTCTTCTTAATGGTACCACGTTCGGTACACATTACCAGGAAGTTGTTATTGATGTAATCCGGATCATCCAGATTCAGTACGTTAATAACTGCTCGTACCTTGTCATCTGCTTCTATATTGATGAGGTTCTGAATCGCTCTACCTTTAGAAGTCTTGCTTCCTTCAGGAATGGCCCAAACCTTGTGCCAGAATACTTTACCGAACTCCGTAAATATGAGCAGGTAATTGTGATTAGAGGCAATAAACAAATGCTCTGTAAAATCGTCGTTTTTGAAAGTCGCGGCTTTAGAACCAACTCCACCTCTACCCTGAGCTTTGTATTCTATTAATGGAGTCCGCTTGATATATCCTTCATGAGAAATGGTCAGTACCATATCATCATCTGGAATCATATCTTCAGCTGTAAATTCATCGGCTGCATGCTCGATATAAGTTCTACGCTCATCACCGTAGCGATCCTTTATCTCTAGCAACTCAGATTTGATAATCTCCATTCGCTTTCCTTCATCAGAAAGAATGGATTTTAACTCCTCGATCAACTCCATGATCTCGTCGTACTCTTTCTGGATTTTTTCGCGCTCCAGACCGGTAAGCCGCTGTAAACGCATGTCCAGAATAGCTCTTGCCTGGATTTCAGATAGCTCAAACTTCTCCATCAAGCCATTCTTCGCAATTTCAGGATCTCTGGAGCTTCGAATTAGAGCAATCACCTCATCTAGGTGATCAAGTGCAATAAGGTATCCCTGTAGAATGTGAGCTCGTTTCTCAGCTTCCTCCAGCTCATACTGCGTTCGTCTGACGACCACTTCATGTCTGTGGTCTACATAATATTTTATAAGGTCTTTGAGGTTTAGCGTCTTTGGTCTACCTCCAACAAGAGCCACGTTATTGACACTAAATGAAGACTGAAGTTGTGTCTGCTTGTAAAGGTTGTTAAGAACAATGTTAGGAATAGTATCCTTTTTCAGTTCATAAACAATCCGCATTCCTGATCGATCCGATTCATCTCGGATATCAGAAATCCCTTCGATTTTCTTTTCATTGATCAACTGGGCCGTCTTCTCAATCATAGAAGCTTTGTTGACCAGGTATGGTATCTCGGTTACAATGATTTGTTCCCTACCAGACTTCATGGTTTCAACTTCCGCTTTTGAGCGAATAACCACCCTGCCTCTGCCGGTCTCGAATGCAGAACGCACTCCCTGATATCCATAAATGATACCACCTGTGGGGAAATCAGGTGCTTTGATGAACTGAGTGAGCTCATCTATGGTAATGTCATTATTATCAATGTAAGCGGCAATTCCTTCAGCTACTTCTGTCAGGTTGTGTGGTGCCATGTTGGTGGCCATACCTACAGCAATACCACTTGCTCCATTCAACAGAAGGTTTGGTAACTTCCCTGGCAAAACAGATGGCTCCTTCAGGGAGTCATCGAAGTTTGGAGAAAAGTCAACAGTATTTTTATTGATGTCAGAGAGAAGTTCCTCCGCTATACGCCTAAGTCGTGCCTCGGTATAACGCATTGCTGCTGGTGAATCACCATCTACAGAACCGAAGTTGCCCTGACCATCAACTAGTTCATATCTAAGCGACCATGGCTGAGCCATCCGTACCATAGTGTCATAAACAGCACTATCACCATGTGGGTGATACTTACCAAGCACTTCACCAACAATACGGGCTGATTTCTTGTGAGCTTTGTTCCAGTTTACCCCCAATTCGAGCATTCCATAAAGTATTCGTCTATGTACTGGCTTCAAACCATCTCGTACATCAGGAAGGGCTCTTGAGATGATTACCGACATTGAATAATCAATGTAGGCTCCTCTCATCTCATCTTCTATATTAATAGGGAATATGTTACCACCAGAACCGGTTGAACCTGAATCCTCTTCAGGTAAATTTTCAATATCGTCTGACATGAAAAATCTTTAAAAGTTAACCTCAAAAACAAGTCGCAATTTAAGCATTTTTTTTATTGCAGCGATGTATTAGTACGGGTCTATTTTTCGCCTGTTTTTAAGCTTGTATCGCCACAACCTTCTATGATTCTCCCCCACCTTAGGATTTTGCTTTTTCCAAAAAGGCTGACCTCTTACTTCCATCAGTCTTCCTCTGCTTGAATCCACGATTACATGCTTCAATTGGACGTGATCACTCTTCATAGGTGATCGAGGAATCTCAGGAATATTAATACTCACTCCAACCTGAACCATAAATGCGGAATTGTAATTTCTTACACTGCTTGCATCAGGCAAATTCACCACATAACTTTTAATGTCATAAGAAGGTCGTACTACGATTCTAAAGTACTCAGATAAGTTCTTTTCGATGTTGATTCCGATGTTACTGAAGAAGTTTTGACCAATACCAATTGCATCCTGACTAATCTCCTTACCTGCTTGTGCTCGGCCTAGCTGCACTTCTGCTACGAATGTATAGTCCCACCATTCGTAAAACTGATAACCCAACAGCCCGAAGTATTTGAAATAACTCGTTTTCTCAAACTGTGGCTGATATGGACGTATCCGATCCGCGAGTAAAGTAGGCTTGAGTGGCTTGACATAATGGCGCTCATATTGGATTCCCAGGCCAAATCGAAATTTATTGATGTCATAATCAATTGCCAGCATGATGGGAACTGTGGGTGACATGGATGAAAAACCGAGATCCAACGTATCAGTATCTACCAATACTTGCCTATTTCTTAACAAAGGATTATTGACTGGATTGGAAAGGTGATCATAAGGCACATCGTAGGGATCATCAATAGCAACCTCTTCTGCCAAAAATGGCCGACTCATCCATCCGTCATAACCAGAAAATATACCTCCCAATTCATTTTGATTGGATAGGATCAGCTGCGTGTTGTTATCCTGATAAAAATAAAAGCCTTCAAGCTCGTGTCTATAATTGGTAAGACCGTATCCAGAAGAAAGCGTAAAGGAGAATTTGTTTACAAAAACGCGAAAAGGATTCCTGTAGATATTATAGCGTGTATAAATATCGTCAGCTTGACCAGCTACAGACATGGCAATGCCAGTAGCGAAATATATGACGAGCAGTAGCTTTCGCAATACAATCCTGTTTGAAATCTAAAATTAGGAATTAATTAACACCAATCAATTGAATTTCGAAGATTAAAGGCTGATAAGGGCCAACTTTGCCCGAATAAGATGGAATAATTTCTAGATTAATCATATCCTCAGTCAAAAACGGCGGAAGAACCTGTGCACTCTCTCTATAAGCGAGGTAAGAAGGAATAACCAAAAGCGCAGATTCCTGTAGTGCCATCTCTGCGATCCCCAACTCTAGACCAGAGATCACTTGAGACTGTCCGAAATAAAATTCAAACGGATCGGTATTGGTAACCCGATCAAAAACACTTTCATCAAAAAAACGTCCTTCATAAGTAATGGTAATCAAGCTATCAGGTCCGGGTCTTCTCGACCCACCAAGCCTTAGGCGCTTAAAGAGCATCCCACTTGGCAAATACTCAGGTTGATTATAGGGATTGTTAACAGTATCTCTCAGCGAAGCGCTAGTGATGTAAGTATTAATCCGATCGAGTTCGTTATCAAGAATATCTTCTTCTGATTGAATCTCCAAAAGCTCAATTTCCAATCGAATAATCGCATTTTCTGGAATTAGCGTGGAATATGAAAAGTCACCAAACGCAATTCTGGAAGGCAAGACAAAACCCCACTTCTCTCCTTCTTTTAAATATCCAAGTGCATAATCGAATCCAACCGGATAAATGGCACTCACGCCTTGCTTAACTATTAAAGTATCTGCGTCAAGAGAGTCATAGGTGTCAACGATGGTGCCATTGAGAAGTGTCATCTGATAAAAAAACTTAAGCACACTTCCCTCCGCCTGTGTCTTGCCAGATGGGTTCAAGGTAATTGGGTAAAAATATAGCCCAGAAGTATCCTGACTGACTCTATCCAACAATCCTGCTGAATCAAGGTATGTCTCTATCAGTTCTGATTTCTGACTGTCAACAACGATCTCTGGATCCTTTTTACAAGAAAGGATTATGAGAACAATTACAAAAAATATAAGCGGTGATTTCCCAATCATTGAGGCAATAACGACGTAATCGAATAAAGATTATACCGCAAAATTAGGCCTTTTGATCAAAGGTTTTGCAAAACATCTGAAATATTGGAAGTTTATGAATGCCTATCTGTTCGCCTATCTTTAGCATTTGCAAGTATTCGTTTCTTCCAATGTGGCGATTGGTACTGATAATTTCCTCGTCGTTCTCTAAAAAGAAGCTAGCAATAAAGCGAATCAAAATGTATGGCGTATTTAATACAGCTTTGCGATATTCTGCGCTGGTTACTTCCTTCTCTGCATCAAACTTCTGCTTTTCCAGACTATCCATGTCAAATGATGCATGCATAGCAACGTTGAGTACATGGAAGAATTTATCGGACCAGATATCATATTTCTTCAATAGAAATTTCATCGCATACACTACAGGATCCTTCTTCATGAAGTAGCCTCCTTTTGAAAGCTTACGTGCTTTTTTATTCAAAGCCAGTTCTTCGAATAAGCTTACAGTTCCATCAGCCAGCGCTACACCTACGGTGGGCGACATCATGATCAATGAAAAGAAATCATGCTCATTGATCTCCAGATAAGGAGCTTCCGTTTTGCAAAAATCTTTTCTTAATTCTTGTGTTGCTTCCAATACTTCTGGAAGGGCAATCATGGTTTCTATTTCGTATTCTGTAAACATCTATTTGCTTTGAGTTAGGATGATTGCTTGAAAATAGTTAAAAACTTCTACTAATGAAAAAGGGCCGGTATGATCCGGCCCTTTTTAGTGATGTATGGTTATTTCAACTACTCTTCGGTATCCTTGGATTCAGCCTCATCTGCTGATTGTAACTCGGCATAAATCGCGTCATATCGGACTTTAACTTCATCATCAGCTTTTAACGCTTTCTTTAGTTTGTTATACAAACCTGCTCCTATGTCTTCTTTAATTTTGGTTACATAGACCTCTTTAAAAGTAGATGTCTTGTTATCAATCTTGGTTTGAACCTCCTTATAGACAGCCAATTCACCCTCAGATGCCTCCACTGTCTCTAGCTCTCCTTTCTTGTCTGCTTTACTAATTTCGATGTATTTACTTGTTTCCAAATCAGTACCTTCTATCCAAATGGAGACAGAATCACTTACTAGTTTACCAAGATTGTCTTTTTCAGTTTCTGCCCAGACCATTACTGTGGCATACTTGGTTAAGTCTTCGTCTGTGAATGATTCTTCTTCTTGCGCTTTTACTGCGAAAATGCCCACAAGCATTAAAATCATTAGCAACCCTTTCTTCATAATATCTAAATTTTCGTTTCAGTTAATTTCTGTTACAACCCGCAATACTATAATGGGTTCTAAAAAAACACAAGAAATATGGCCTATCTCTTCGTTTCCAGAGAGTGATACATGTGAAATACGGTTTCATTCTTCCGTACATCGAAGGTGAAATCCGTTGCGCTTACTTGTCCTCCAGGGCCTATTGTCTTTAAGGTCACCCGATTTTCACCTTCTTTCATGGGCACCCTGGAGTAATAAATGCTATGAGGGATTGTTTGCCAGTTGCGGGTATCGGCTTTCTCAGTTGCGGCATTTACTACGCCCATGAGTAACGCCAATCCTTCCCGCATGGCCTCTTCTTGTTTTTGCTCCTTGGACTTCTCCTCGCCTCCCTGACCGCCGCCACGTATAGCAGCTTCTACTGCCTTTTTTGTAGCAGCTCTTAAAAGTCCTTTGCTAAACTCTTTGAACATACGCTCCTCCAAAGTTTTGTGAGCTATGGCATTGACATTTTCTCCCAATTGCAAATTGTAGCGTTGATTGTCTACCTGAATTACGGCTCGATCATACCATTCTTCTCGATCCTTGTATTTTGGAAAAGCAACTCTGAAAAAACGTAAGTCAGTCAACTGAGACTTCTCACCAGAACTACCTATCTGATAAGGAAAACTAAAATCCATGTCTTCATTGACGAAGGTGACGAATCCATTTCCTCCATCCATTGCAGTAAAATTAACCGACCACTCGTCTTTAACAGGTCCAAGTCCATTGTGCCAAAAGAAAACCAACTCTTCAGCATTGGCCTGACTGGACTTATACTGCATATCAAATTTCCGCTCATAGAAATCCAGCTCCGTATCAAAGCCATTGAGAAAGGCGGTTCGAAGTATGTCTTGTTTCAACTGATCTGGAGGAGTTACTCCAAACATTTCTGAAAAGTCTTCTTCGTAGATATTTAAGGCATTGCGGTAAGCAATGAAGGCATTGTTTACATCTCCAGAGGCTTCATAGATAATTCCCATCAAGTTATTAATGAAAGCATCACGCTTGTACTTATTGTCTGACCTGTATTTATCACTCAGTTCATTGAGTCTTAAGTTCAATCGACGGCACTCTACCAGCGCAGCCTCATAGTCATTGAGCTTCAGGTAGTTCAGCGCTTTATAGTACAAAAGGAGCAAATGCTCATGATCTTCACCCTGATACATGGTCGTATTGGGGTTTACCAGAAATGAAGCAGCGATGTTGGCATAGTTCTTTTGATAGTCCTCACCAAACAGGTAAGCCTTCTCAAGCCACACATTACTTTTTTCATAATTGCCAAGCATGGTGTTAACCACACCCTGATTAACAAAATAGAGGAACTGCGCTTTCTTCCGTCCAGCTTTTTTATTCTGGTCCAGAACCTTTTTAGCAGCTTCTATATTACCATATTCAAAATCCTGATTGAACTCCGAGTTAATCTGATAATAGGTAGCACATGATGAAGAAAAAAATAGCAAGAGGCCAATGGCAAGACCATTAGCCCACTTCATGTTCAGAATCAAGATGGTACGCTTTTTTAGTTCTTAATGTATTTCTTGATCTCTTTATCTCCGATCCACACCTTTTCGTTGGTTTCAAGGTTGGCTAGTTCCAGATTCACTTTATAGTTAACCACTTTTTCCTTTTTGTAAGAATCTGTCACTGATGTGATTACTCCAAACAGCATGAAGTCAGCACCCAGCTCTCTACCCCATTTGGATTGAGTCTCTGGTGACGCGAACTCATTCTGATCAGCTCGTTCTTCTCTTAGCTTTTCACGGAATACCGAATTTTGCACTACACGAACCATTCCTGAGTTGATAAACTCCCGCTCCACATCCTTAATAAACGTTTCTGGTTCGATGTGCTCTGTTGTTTTATTTTGGATCATCCCGACAATTACCACTGGTTTCTTTCCCGTAGAGCTGTAAAAGTCTTCTCTCCATGGACGAGAAAGCACATCGTTGATCATCTCTTCGGCAACCAATTTGGAATCGGTATCATTCCATCGACCACTCAAATCGATCTGTTGATCAGGGCTCACTCGGGTCACAGTTCTATTGGAACAGGCAGCTGCGAAAAACAGGACAGCTAGTAATAAAAAGGCGTTTGATAGTTTATTCATTTTCATTCAATGTTTTGAAAGGTATACAATCAGTCTTAGACGGAAATGCGTGTCTAAAGTTCTGCTGAAATCTTAATATTCAAAAACCTTGCCGATAATGAATTGGGAATTGCAAATTGTGCGCCATACACGTCTTCAATCCAGGTGTAAGAAAGGGTATTATCAGCAGCTAGTGCATTTAGCACTTCAGCTCGCACCCAGATGTGGGTAAAGAAATTATTGATTGACATATTAAACTTCTTGCTGACACCCAGATCCGCACGATAGTACTCATCGCCGCTAAATGCATTTCTGAGCTCTGGCCGATTTGGTGGACCAAATGGATAGCCAGACCCAAAGACTAGATTAAGGTAAATGCGAAGTGTTGGGTCTCGTGGCATGTGATCCTCAAAATAGGCGGCAATATTAATACGCTGATCGGTTGGTCGCCTAATTAACCCTTGATTATCACCTGTCACATCCTCTTTGGTTTGCAGAAACCCTACACTAAACCATGATTGTGTACCCTTGACAAACTCCCCATTCACACGAAAATCCACTCCCTGCGCATAGCCCTTGCCACTCTGGTCCGGATAATACCGCAGGCGTACATTGTCTATGTCATACGGAATGATGTCATAAAGCTGCTTTCGGTAAATATCCGAAGTGAAAAGAAACGGGCGTCCCCACATGTAAAACAAGCGTGTAGTTCCTAAGATAAAGTGAATGGAACGCTGAGCCTGCACATTGTTTCTAAGTGTGCCATCAAACCCTCGGAGCTCCCTGTAAAATGGGGGTTGCTGATACATCCCGACAGAAAGCTTGAATGTGGTGATATTTTCCCATTTCGGTGCCAATCGATAAGAAATACGCGGACTGACTAGTAGCTGATCATTGTAATCCCATAAGGTAACTCTCCCACCAAAATTAATGGCATGGACCGAATCCTGCCATAGAATAGTGGATTGGGCGTACGCATAATATTGATTTGCATTGAGCGATAAGTCGTTGAATATGGAGCTTGTTAGTTGAACATAATCAGCAGAATCGATGTAACTGTATTCATTAATATGGTCCTCAATATTTTGGATGGTAATTCCAGCACCGGCTTCTATTACATGATTTGCATTGAGTAGATACTCCCATCTGCTTTCAGCAGTATACAGGTCTGCTTCCAGGCTATTTCTCCCATAATCATAATTTGTTCCAATTCCTCGTTCAATGACGCATTGATCAAATGTAGAGGCACTTGGGTTGGTATTGACATCACAGAGACGATAAAATCCTTCTACGTCAAACTGCTCCTTTTCGAATGTAAACAAGGATGACCCAATGAAGTGAGTTCTAAGCCGCTCATTAAACCGATGCGTCAGGCGGAATCCTGCCTGATAGGTATCATATCTCATGATTTCGGTTCCTTCAAAAGCTGTTTGCAGTCTAAAGTTCTGCTGTACAGACCCAAAATCAGTAGACTGTGAAATGGGATTGGTCAGGTACCGATTGCGTCCATAAGAAGCCAGAATATTGAGCTTGGTTTTATTGATATAGACCGATTCATCGGAGGTCAAATCAAAAGTCAAAAAAGCCTGCACATCCGTATAGGTAGGAAAATACTGACCTTTCGTTTCCAAGGTGTTTAGTAGGTACCTGGAGTCACGATGACGAGCCCCAATTAAATAAGAAAGCTTGTTGGTTTTACCACCGGTATAAGCCGTTCCTCCCAGCAATCCAAGAGTCACTGCAGCTTCAAGGCTATCTGGTTCTTTGTATTCAATATTCAAGCTACTGCTCAGCTTATCTCCATACTTGGCTTCCCAACCACCGGCATAGAATTCAATATCGCTGACCATGTCTGGATTCACAAAGCTTAGACCTTCCTGCCGACCAGCATTTGCCAGAAATGGACGGTAAACAGGTATATCGTTTACGTATACCAGATTCTCATCAAAATTACCCCCTCTTACCGAGTATGCCGAGCTCAACTCGTTGTTGCTGGAAACACCAGGTAACGTCACCAAAATCTTGTTGAAATCACCAAAAGTAGATGGAAGACTCTTAGCGGATTTGGCATCCACGCGTTGTACCACCCCTATTTCTTCATCCAGTATGTTATTGTCTGATACTTCTACATCTTTTAGCTGAGTGGTGGACTCCTCCAACTCGATATTCACTTCTGTATCTGAAGTCAGATCAAATGACTGCTCCTTTTTCCTGTACTGAACATGAGAAAATGAAAGTGAAAACGTACCAGCCGGAACACGGAGTTTATAATTACCATCTCCGTCGCTAATAGTACCCATTTGTGTGCCAACCAGCATAATCGAAACTCCTGGAATAGCCTCTCCTTGAGTATCAGATACCTGACCTGAGATCAATACCGTTTCCTGAGCCATCAACTGCCAGGAGAATAAAAAGCATATAATTAGATAGGCCGGCTTTTGTATCATTCCGGTTATCAAACGTTTTTGAGAGCGGATATTGTCTCAGCAGGATTCGGCGACTTAAAAACAAAACTCCCAGCCACTAACATGTTGGCTCCTTTCTGGACCAATTCCGAGGCATTCTCTGAAGTCACTCCGCCATCTATTTCAATCAGCAAGTTGGGATTCACTTCAGAAGCCAGCTCAGCTAACTTCTCCACTTTCGCAAAAGTGTGGGGAATAAATTGCTGACCTCCAAAACCAGGATTGACACTCATCAGTAGTACCAGATCAATATCACCGATAATCTCCGAAAGCACCTCTACTGAAGTATGTGGATTAAGCGCTACTCCCGCTTTCATCCCTAATTCTTTGATTGCCGATATCGTTCGGTGTAAATGGTTGCATGCCTCGTAATGGACAGTTACAATTGCTGCACCGCTATCTTTGCACTGCTGCAAATACTGATCCGCATCCTGAATCATCAAATGAAAGTCCAGTGGCTTTTTGGCATGCCTGGCAATGGCATTGGTGACTGGAAAACCAAACGAAATGTTGGGCACAAACACTCCATCCATGATGTCAATGTGGATGTAATCAGCTTCACTAGCATTCAACATTTCCACATCTCGCTGAACGTTAGCAAAATCTGCTGCTAACATAGATGGCGATACCAAACACTTCTTCATTCGATTATATTTTGATCAGTTTGACTGTCTTATTGAATTTCTTCGAACGCAAGATTAAGTAATACACACCATTTCCTGTAGGATCAAAGCTGATTTCTAATGTGGAGGGGATTTTCGTTCCATCCATTTTGCCTTCAAACAATACCTTCCCATTGGAGTCGTGGACGACAATCTCCATTTTTCCTTTGATGACCATTCCATCAAAGTCCAGGATCACCTTGTCTTCCGAGAATGGATTGGGATATACTTTGATACGATCCTTCAATACATCTGCCGCAGCGATGGTGGCACCATTTACAGCCAAACGATAATTCGGAACACCATACCCAAACAGAGAATCGGGCGCTAATGAACTTGTTCCAGACGCCTTGATTGCTTCAATGACTTCCATATTGGTCCACTCAGGGTTGGCCTGCCAAATGCCTGCAGCGAAACCGGCAATTTGTGGTGAAGAATAGCTCGTACCATTTCCGGTAGTGATCCGTCCACCGACAGTCTCACCATTGGATAAACTCGTGTAAAAGATGGAAGAACCTGAGCCCATAGCACAGACATCTGGTTTGATACGACCATCAGCAGTAGGCCCTACTGAACTAAATCCCGATAGATTGTAACCAGAAGTCACACTGCCAACGGTGAGGACGTCCATCGCATCTCCTGGACTCGTGATGTACTTCCAGGAGCCATTTCCTTCATTACCAGCACTGACCACCACAATCATTCCTTTGTCAGACGCCATTTTAGCGGCTTTAGCAACTACCGTGGTATTGCCGTCCATTCCTTCATAGGTGTAGTTCATCCGATCATCATTAAAAGTGGAGTAACCCAGCGATCCATTGATCACATCTGCTCCCAAACTATCCGCAAACTCAGCAGCAAGTAGCCAGTTGTATTCCTCAATGCGATACTCTGAACTAACGTCTTCGGTGACGCACAGCACAAACTCAGCCTTGGGAGCTGTGCCGATTACGTCCTGATAGTCTGATGAGATATTTGAAAAAACAGAGGTTCCATGAGAATGGTATTGAAAAACATCTCCTGAGTTTTTGATGAAATCTCGTGAACCTGCCAGCCGGTTTTCGATAAAGATGTGTTCAAAGGGCTTGTACTTGTTTACTCCTGGAAAACCACTATCAAACACTGCGATCATCATTCCTTCTCCTCGGTAGCCTTCCGAATGCATCTTATCTGCACCCAGCATTTCCAATTGTCTATCAGTGTTGCTATTGACACTTTCAGGCTCTAAAAACGTCTCTAAAACTTCAAAAGACCCAGGTGCTGATGACAACTTCACTCCTTTGGCAATGTAAACGACACTATCCACAAAATTCAAACTTCGGATAGCAGACAAATCTTCAGTGGCTATTTGCGCGAGAGCCGCATTGAACCACTTGCTGGTGAAAAATACCTGTGCTCCAGCCGTATTCACCTGATCTACATAATCCGTATCTACAGGAAGATCGACTTCTCCAATAGGAATGCTCATTCGTTCCCGACGATCAATCGCTCTCGAAGATAAAAATTGCTCCGGAGCTTCGATCGAATACGGAACATTGTCTTTATCTGAAAAGAAAATCATGTACCTGTCCTGAGCGAATACACTCAAGGATGCCAGTAAAACCAGTAAAGTCAATACTACCTTATTCTTTGCCATATCGAATCAGCTCCTGCCTCAGGATTCTCCCTTTTTCTATTTCTCCAACTTCAGATCCCTTTTCTTCACAATTGACTGTGCAGAAAGATAATTGGGTGTAGTCTTTTACAACCAATCCCACATTTCTTAAATATACTTCAGATCGCTCATCTTGATTGACAAGATTCTGTTCAACGTCCTGTAAAACTAGACGAATGGTATTTTCAGTGTCAATTACCTCTTCTTTCCAATGAAACGGACCCTCAGATTTGTAATAATAGTTCTGAGTTTCTAACGAATTGAAAGCATTTCCATCCCAGGTTTTTCCAGCTTTTACAGGAAATGTCAGCTTGACAAAATCGCGATTGTTTTCTGTAAATACAGCCGAATACGTTGATCTTCTGACAGACCAGACCGAATCCAAAGAAAGATTTGTACTATCAACTCCTGTATACCGATTGATCAGATACCGAACACTTCCATCTCCGGACACCAATGAATCGGCAAGCACTTCTTTCAGGTAATAATTCGATGTATCAGGTTCGAAAACGGCATAAACAATCTCCTCCACCTCATATAATCTAAACTGCCCGATTTCAAGTGGCAGGAAATCATAGCCCTGATCCAAAGAAATATCACTCATTTCCTCCGAACAGGACATCCCAAGCACAGCGAGAACCAATATAAAGCATCTTTTCATGGATGTAGAATAAGCGTTATTTGGATTTAATGGCAGGCATACCTGCGTAGGGTTGTTGCTGACTTTGATGAAAGCTCGACTTGATCCACCCACCACCAATGACATCATTTCCTTCGTAAAAGACCGCTGCCTGACCCGGTGCGATAGCACTCACACCATTGCCAAAGAAAACCTTCATGGTGTCCCCCACCTGCTCAATAACGGCAGGAGTACCTTTATCATTGTACCGAACCTTAGTCACCGTATCTTTTCGCTCACCTTCTATGGAGGTGTACTTCTGCATGGTGAGGTTTTTGACATACATGCCATCACGAGACAATTCATCAAATGTCCCGAGCACTACTCGGTTTTTATCCTTTTGGATCTCAGTTACATAAACTGGATACCCAAGCGCAATACCTAACCCCTTTCGCTGACCTACTGTATAGAATGGATACCCCTCGTGTGTCCCAACTACGGTACCGTCTTCTAGCACAAACTCTCCACCGCGAACTTGTTCCTCCAGTCCGTCCACTCTCCTTTTCAGGAAACCGCGGTAATCATTGTCTGGGACAAAGCAAATTTCGTAGGACTCCGACTTGGTCACAAGCTCGTGGAAACCACGCTCAGTAGCCATGTCCCTGATTTCCGATTTGTGCAGATGACCAAGTGGATATTTGGTTCGGCTCAGACTTTCCTGAGAAATGCCCCACAGTGCGTAAGACTGATCCTTGTGCTCATCTCTCCCTCTGGAGATCACAAAACGATTGTTTTCTTCCCGTACATTGGCGTAATGTCCTGTGGCGATGAACTCACAATCCAGTTTATCCGCTCGTCTTAGCAACGAATCCCATTTGATGTGCGTATTGCAAAGCACACATGGATTGGGCGTGCGACCATCCAGGTATTCGTTGGTGAAGTGATTGATCACATAATCACCAAATTCTTCCCTGATATCTACAATAAAATGTGGGAAACCGAGACTCACGGCGATGTTCCGTGCGTCGTTGATGGAGTCCAGGCTGCAGCAGCCTGTTTCTTTTTTGGATCCTCCTGAAGTCTGGTAGTCCCATGTTTTCATGGTCATCCCGATCACTTCGTATCCTTCTTCGTGTAGCATCACTGCAGCCAGTGAGCTGTCTATGCCGCCACTCATGGCAACAAGTACTCTTCCTTTTTTACTCATAATTTCGCTTCGCGAGGTTCAAAGCCTCGTTTACGTTCGACATGTCATCCTGAACTTGTTTCAGGATCTATTGTTTTACATTGTATTGCAAAAAAAAACGAGACTACATCTCGTTCTTAGCACAAAGGTATTTAGAATAGTTTAATAGTCAATCACTCAGAAAGACCATTATTATTCATACTATCATCCAACTCCTGGATCTTAACACAAATTAAATACAGTTCTATTTCCAGAATTTCATTCAATTCATTGGAGGCCTCAGTTCTAGAAGACAGGTACAGTCACGAGTGTCCTTATGTTACATGTAATACCGATGCCCAGTTTGACAGGTATCTGTTGGATGGGATTTTGACACTGGCTGTGAGCTCACTCTAAAAAACCTTGTATTGATTAAACTGCTACATTTTCCTAAAAACCACGCTTAAGGAATTAATTGACTCATGATAAACCAGGGATCAACTAAAAGGCCGAGAACAATACTGAACTCGGCCTTCATTCTTTTTTCAGAAATCACTATCCTCGGCAGCCAACCACTTCATAAAGATCAATAAAGTTAATGCTTTCAACGGCTGCCCAATTAGTTGATACCAATCACACTTTTTTTACATACCAAACTGCAGGCACATTGGCAGCAGTCGATAATGAAACTACTCCTGGGCTCTTTACCTGTATAAAAGGACACATATATTGTCCTGAGTAGTAACTATTCAAGAAATAAACAGCATCCGTTTCATAAATAGCATCACCATCTGCTCCATTTACTTTTTTGATGATCCAGTTTTGTTGACTGTATCCGGGGGTATAGTAATAAAGTGCAGGAGTAGACCAGGCACCCAGTGTATTGTAATTCCCAAGACCTGATTCTAGTGAACTAATCTGAATGATATCTCCAGATTTTATGGACCCTGATCCTCCGGAGATCATAAGTCCAACCGGCATTTGGGTCACACTTGGGTAATACTGTATGCCTTTAGTAAAACCACCTATGTAATCCAATCCCCCTTCCGAATTAAACTGTACGGTCTGTCCATACTCCAACTGGGCACCAGTCTGCACCGGCACAGGAGCGACGGATTCCTTCATCATAAAAGTAGGTGTTGAAGGAATTGGGTTAGGTGTTGGAGATGGTTCTCCCCAAGATGGATATTCATAATAACTAATTTCAACCGGGTCAGTAGGGTTTTGCCTTACCGATAAATCAATTATTGCATATCCATGGTTGTAATATCCATAGCTATTCCCTAATTGATACTGAGATTGAATAGGTACGTTTGGATAGTTTACAGTGTACGGATTTTCGGAAGTCATCTCTTCAAACGCACTTGCTCCTGTGAGACGGCCTTTAGGCAAACCGTATAAACCGTCCTGATAAATCACCTGATTGTGCTCATGGCCCCACATCCATCCCGCAACTTTACCATTGAAATAAGGCCTGAAGACATCCAACAAATACTTATTAAGGTTAGGATAAGATCCATACGAAGAAAGTGATCCATTCAGCTTGGCGTGATGTGAATACATCTGATGATGAGAAAACAAAAGTGTAGCACCTTCGAAATTATCCAGTTTATCTTTATGCCAGGTAATCTCAGATGCGTTTAACTGTGGCCCGGCATAGTATGTATTAAATTGATCAGCAGGGTTGGCGTCATTGTACCCTGTATCCATACCGAGAAATTGCCAACCATTATCTTCAGTCCTTAAACAGAAATAACTTGCTTCCTGAACAGCGGCGGGTAAAAACGAATTCATGGCAGTAACCATCTCATAATAACCATATCCAAAAGCGTAATAATCGTGATTGCCTGGTATGGTAAATACCGGAAGACGTTTACCGTATTTTTGGAATGCCGTATCAAATATCTGTGAGTAATTTGCAGCACACTCATCTGGAGTGCCGGAATAATAAATATCACCTAAATGAACAATCACATCAGGTTGATGTGTGTTTAGTAAGGTTTGCAACAAACAGGCGGCATCTTCCATCCCTGTTCCCCAATCACCAATGACCGCAACTTTGGCATCATTAGGCAGTTTATAATCTATAACTCCGTAATTCAATCCACCATTATCCTGCCAAGAGTTGTATTTCAACACCCCTCTATAAAGAGCGTAATATTTTGCATAAGTGGTAGCACAGGTAATAAAACCAGGATCTTTATCACTGAATTTGCGGTAACTAGCGGTTAAACTAGCCTCTAAATCAGCATCCCCTTTTACCTTGGCCTGAGCGATATTATAGCAGAGATGTGATAGCTGACTATTCAAATCAGCCTGACTATCGGATGAATTCAATTTTGGCTGTGATTTGAGTTCTTCAGCCTCTTCTTCAAAAGTCCTATCAATAAAGTGATTGGTCGCTGCTATCATAGGGTGATCCTGAATGGAAGAAGCTTTGATGCTATTACTTTCTTGAGAACCCGCTTGTTTTGAATTTAACGCATGCTGCGCCACTACAGACTGCCAAAGAGACAACTGCTGGTTATGTATTCGTTTTAATGGAAAGCTTTTCATGTGTGTGTAGTTAAATCTGATGGTAAAGTAAAAGCCGTCTCAAGTAGACGGCTTTTAGTTTGTTTGTACTTATATATTGCAAGCCTGAACAGCCTTAACTGAATCGGACACGAGAAACCCAAATGTGGCCAACTCAATTACGATCTCAGCAATTAAAGCCGCGCCATCTGTGGCCAATGCCGCAACAATGGTTGCCATTCCAGTGAGACCATACAGCACCATATCCCACCAGGAAAGGCTCGCTGTAAATGCAGAGAACACTGCACCTAAGCAACCACCAGAATAGATGGTTTGAAGGATTGTGAATACTCCTTTGGCCATATCCGTATAGGATGCTCCTTCTGCTGCCATCTTGGCTACTGCAGTTTCAATCTTCGACAGAACAGGAGCCGCTGCTTCAGCCATTGCTTCTACTGTAGATGCTTTGACGCTGCTCCGCAGACTTACAGCACCCAAAGCAAGGCATATGGCATCAAAGATCACATACCCTATTGCCTTTTGACATGGTGTAATGCTAATCGATTGAAGCTGAATGGTATGCTGCGGCACCCCTCCGCTCAATCTTGACCAGTCTATGGTTGTGGTCTCGGCATGTTGAAGTACTGCATCCAGCGTTAGCGCCTGGATTTTTGCATCGTTTGGAAATTCCTTTTTGAACATGTCTAAGGTCTCCTGTGTAATTTGTTGTGTTTTAATAGTCATTTTCGTCAGTGATTAATTATTACGTCTACTCTTAAGGTTTTTCGACAACACCCTGTTGATTGATGGTCCAGCTCCATTTTCATTGTGGATGATTAGTCCTTCTTAAATCGTATTAAAACCAGCTTATCAGTGTATGCTGATCCATTGTTCTGCTGAGGAAGTAAGACGATTACAATGAATTGAGGAATTCTAATGAGTGGGTGATTAAGATTATTGAGTGAATGACCAGATCCATTGAGTTAAACATTTGCAATTAACTCATTTATAAACATGGTTTCTAACTGAAGTTTGAGTTAACTTGGCTGGTAAGAACCAACTTAATTACTATGAATCTCACATTACTAACAGGAGGTAACACCTCACTGGATCTTAGCTTTTTTATGGACGATCTACAGGAAGCACTGGCTACCATAGACCTTGGGGAAGGAAGCCCGATTAGTCCTATCGACCTTGATAAGTTTGTAGAAAACCGATTAACAGGCATACCTGTTATAAAAAATGCAGATGAACTAACTTTATGTCTCAAACAAAACACGAGTAATCTATCTCCCAAGATTGTATTTGTACAACTGCAGAATGTCACCAAAAACCACAGTGGATTTATGGACACAGCTGCCTGGGGAGAGATTTTTGATTTGAAGTCAAACAAATGTCCATTGATCGTCGCCCCGAATGGTATTTTGTATGTAGAAGCTGACAGTGATGGAATATGTCATCTTAAACCAAAATCCAAAATCAATACGATCATATTGTCTTATGAAACCGTGATTAGCTTCGACTTTGACAATCGCACAGTCTATGGGAAAATTGATCCGTTAATTAAAGTCACCTCTGGAGGAGAATGATGATACGGGTTTTACTGCTAACCCTGGCGTGCTTATTCATCAGTAAACAAAAAGTCATCAGCCAGAATCGCCAGCTGGCTGATAGTCTTATTTCTGTTGCAACTAATGGCACATTAAATGACAAGGAATTGTTTGAATTGTGGCGTAAAATCGCTCATTCCCATCCAGATTATTCTTTGGCATTGCAATATGCGCACAAGGCATTGCAGTTATCTATTTCCATGAATGACCCGCTACTCGAAGCTCAGGCTTATGAAGAGATTAGTTCAATAGAGCGTCTACTTGGTAATAACATAAACGCAATGAGCAGCACGCTTAATGCTGTAAAAATCTATGATCAAATCGGAAATGAGGTTTTAAAAGCGGCTACTTATGTTCAATTAGGTTCTGTCATGACAGGCGATAAGGAGTACTCCGAAGCGATCACCTATTTTCAGCATGCGCTTCGCATCTACCACACAGACAAAAATCAATTACTGAACTATACGTTTACTCTTGTAAACCTTGGCGAAGCATTCAGGTTGATAGAGCAATATGATAGCGCAATACATTGCTTTAAACAAGCACTGGAAATGAATGTATCACTTCAAAATAAGATCATTCAAGGCTATTCACTTGGAAACCTGGGGATGACCTACGCTTCTTTGGAAACCTTTGAAGAGGCTACGGATTACCTAACTGAAGCAGTCAATCTTTTAAAAACGCTTGGAGACGCTTATTCTACATCTATTTACATAGCTGAATTAGGGAGTATTGCGCATCGTCAGGGAAAACTAAATAAAGCTGAACAGTTCCTACTTCAATCTTTAGGTATTGCCAATAAAGAAGGCCTAAAGGAACAAATAAGAGACTTTAGTTTGAAGCTTGTCAACCTATACGCGGACCAGGGGGACTATAAGAAAGCACTATTTCATCAAAAGACCTATCAAAACTATCAAGATAGTCTAGTCAATAAAGACAATATTAAAAAGATCGAGAGAATACAGGCATCCTACGAAATTGATAAACGAGAAACAGAAATTGCTCTTTTGAATAGCATCAATACAAATCAAAAAACCATTGGAGCTGCACTTGGTTTCGGAATTCTGATCGTTAGTTTTTTCACATTTATGCTTTATAGAAGCAATCAAATCAAGAAAAAAAACAATCTGGAATTAGCTCATCAAAAAGATATTATTTCAAAAAGGGAGGAAGAGAAAGCCTTATTATTAAGAGAATTAAACCATCGGGTTAAAAACAATCTGCAAATGGTTTCCAGTCTACTCAGCCTTCAGGGAGCAAATCTGGTAGGCCATCCGGCTGCCGAAGCTCTTAGTGATGGTCAGCATCGGGTGGAAGCCCTATCACTGATTCACCAAAAGCTCTATCGTGAGGATATTAATACCAGGCTTAACTTTAAAGAATACATCAAAGATCTTACACTTAATTTATGCTACAGTTATGACGCGTCATTTGAACCTATATTTGAAATGGACGACTGCATGTTCGATATTGACACAGCTGTTCCGTTAGCTTTAATTGTAAATGAATTAGTTACCAACAGCTTAAAGTATGCATTTATTGATGTGAAAACTCCAAAGTTGACTCTTCGCACTGAATTTAAAGAGAATACTTTCACACTTATGATACTGGACAATGGCTGTGGAATAAAACCTAGCTCAGCTGATGATCAGTCATTTGGTTTACGAATGGTTCATTCACTGACTGAACAATTAAATGGAAGTGCTGAGGTGATTTCTAAAGGTCGCTCGGGAACTCATTGGACAATAAAGATACCTAAGCTAACTAATTCTTAATCTTATGGGTAATCGGGTAACTATATTGATTGTGGAGGATGAGGTGCTGTTAGCTCAAGACATTAAGATGAGGCTAACTAAGCTCGGGTATCATGTCGCCCAAGTCGCTTCTACCGTAAATGAGGCCCGTAAATACATCGAAAGTCACAGATTTGACTTAATTATTCTCGATATTATTTTGAAAGGAGAACTTGATGGCATTGATCTGGCCGCTGAAATAAATAAATTTCATCGCACCCCATTTATCTTCCTCACCTCCAACGCTGACCAACAGCTCGTAGATAGAGCTATGAAAGTAAACCCGTCAGCCTACATGCTAAAACCATTTAATGATAGAGAAATAGCCATAACTATGGAGTTGGCTCTGGCCAACTCCATGCAAAGAAATTCTCAATATCTACATAATAATGAGAAAATAAATACTGGCGTATTAAGCATCAAAGACTCACTATTCCTTAAAAAAGACAAGCATTTTGAAAAAGTACTTCTCAGTGACCTTGCCATTTTAGAAGCGGATAATAACTATACAACTGTTTATACTAGAGATGGAAAATTCATTTACTCCACTGTACTCAAGAAAATGGAAGAGAAATTACCAAGTTCAGACTTCATCAGAGTTCACAGAAGTTATGTCGTAAACGTTCAAGCAATTGAGGGATTTGAGGGAAACATACTGTTCGTCAATAATATGAAAATCCCCGTAAGCAAACAGTACAGAGAAGAAGTATTTAGGATATTCAAAATACTTTAAATGATGTTAGGTTCCTATAAAATTCACTATTTCTATTGGTTGAATTATCCTTCTATGCCTAGCTATTGCTCTTGCTGTGCGGATAGTATGTCATAAAAGTTTATTTAAACAGTAGTGATCACTACACTCGATTCTATCGGTTAAACCGCTGGTATTTTCCTGAAAACACCCCGATTAGAAACGGAGATTTCAGTTACTTTGCGTACTCAAAATACTACAGGGATGAGCTTAAAGACTTTCGTGAAAATCGGTAAAATCAATAACCTATCAGATGCCCGGTATTGTGCTGGCATGATGGTAGATATATTGGGTTTCAACCTGGAAGAAGGAACGAATGGCTATGTGAACCCAAAAATGTTCAAGGAAATCTCTGATTGGCTAGCTGGTGTGGACTTCTGTGGAGAGTTTGCCAATGCTCAACCGGCAGAAATTAAACTTGCCACCATCAATTACAATATCCAGTTTGTTGAGGTTCAAGATGTGGCTATTTTAGAGGAATTGAGTGATTTGGATGTAAAACTCATCCTCAAATACACCATCGAAGAAGCCGCTGATTTGGATCAACTCAATGCGCACATAGAACTAGCTCAGGATTTTGTGGAGCATGTCATTATTTACAACACCAAACCGGAATTAAGCAATGATATTCAAAAGAAGGCAGCAACGCTTTCAGAAGAACTATCGATCATTAGAGGTTATGACTTGAGCGTAGCTAACGCTCCTGAAATCGCCAATGGGAATACATTTTCGGGGATCGAACTAGAGGGTAGCCCGGAAGATCGACCAGGATTTAAGGATTATGGAATGGTAATGGATATTTTAGAGGTGTTAGAGGAAGATTGAAGGAATGTGCCTCTAGTTGAGCAATTGCGAACCACATTCCTAAAAAGTTTTAGAAACCAATATTTTAGATCTTATCCAGCGCCTGACTCAAATCAGACCAGATATCCTCCACATTCTCCACCCCTACTGAAAGGCGAATCATTTTTTCGGTAAGACCCAATTCATTTTTCAGATCACCATCAACATCGGCATGGGTCATACTGAATGGATGTTGCGCAAGGCTCTCAGTACTTCCAAGAGAAAC
>JAMWZA010000055.1 GCA_024305105.1 Marinoscillum sp. | reverse complement strand
AGAGACAGGTTTTATACATAAAAAAAACATCCCGCAAAAGCGGGATGTCACCTACAAAATTGTTTAAACCAATGTTAACCTAATTCAAAAAATTGACTGCACAACTTCATAGATTATTTTAGTATTCTAACAATTCAAATCTTTAATACCCTACGAACAAAATGCATGTTTTGTTGTGTTAGGTGGTTAATAACTTTTGATGCAAACCTATATCAGTTGATACAACACTGAAAACAATTTC
Organism: Marinoscillum sp.; assembly: GCA_024305105.1. Lineage (GTDB taxonomy): Bacteria > Bacteroidota > Bacteroidia > Cytophagales > Cyclobacteriaceae > Marinoscillum. The sequence goes on along the minus strand of JAMWZA010000055.1, from coordinate 30,598 downwards.
ATCAATAAAGGATTATTTTTTTGTGAATGGTTAATTATTATACCGATTAACCTGTCACATCTTACAATTCTTACAACACTAAAAATCATTATTCTTCTAACTTTGCGTCACTTTAATCAATCCCATAAATAATCAATTCATGAAGTTCGGAACTAAAGCCATTCACGCAGGACAAGAGCCTGACCCAACTACTGGAGCCATAATGACTCCTATTTACCAGACTTCTACATTCGCTCAAAAATCTCCCGGAAATCACAAGGGGTATGAGTATGCGAGGACACAAAATCCAACAAGGACTGCTCTCGAAGCGAATTTAGCGGCACTTGAAAATGCTGAGTTTGGACGATGCTTTAGTTCGGGTATGGGAGCTACTGATGCCATTCTCAAAATGTTCGCCCCTGGCGATGAAATCGTCAGTACCAATGACCTCTATGGCGGCACCTACCGAATCTTCACTAAAATCTACGAACGTTACGGACTTAAATTCAAGTTTGTTGACATGAAAGATCTGGGGGCAGTAGAGCAGGCTATCACCGATCAGACCAAATTGGTATGGGTGGAGACTCCTACCAACCCAATGATGAACATCGTAGACATAGAAGCCATCGTCAAACTGGCAAAAGCATCAAATGCCAAAACGGTCGTTGACAACACCTTTGCCAGTCCTTACTTACAAAACCCAATGGATATGGGTGCTGATATGGTCATGCACTCAGTCACTAAATACATAGCTGGTCACTCAGATGTCGTCATGGGGTTTGTTGGAACCAGTGATAAGGAACTGGACGATCAAATTGCCTTCGTTCAGAATTCATCTGGCGCTGTGCCTGGGCCTCAGGATTGTTTCCTTGTGCTCCGAGGAATCAAGACACTCCACGTCCGTATGGACAGACACTGTGATAATGGGGAGAAAATAGCCAGATACTTAAAGGACCATCCAAAAGTCGGTCATGTGTATTGGCCTGGCTTTGAAGACCACCCAAATCATTCTGTAGCGAAAAAACAAATGAAGCGATATGGCGGCATGTTATCCTTCATTTTAAAAGAGGACAATCAAGATGCTGCTTTTCGTCTACTGGAAAAGCTAAGGGTTTTCACACTGGCAGAGTCCCTCGGTGGTGTGGAGTCGTTGGCCGGACATCCGGCAAGCATGACACACGCCAGTATTCCAAAGGATCAACGGCTAGAAGCAGGTCTAACTGATTCCTTGATTCGTCTTTCTGTAGGTATCGAAGATGCAGATGATCTTATTGAAGACCTGAGAACAGCAATCGGATAATTTTTAAAAGCTGCCTTTGTGCAGCTTTTTTTATTTTAGCCAAATCATGGTAAACGAACTACAGCAATTAATCAGCAGGGACCTAAGTAATCTCAAGAAAGAACTTGAACAATACCCCTCAGAAAGCACCATTTGGCTAAATCCAGAAGGAATTAACAATTCCGCTGGGACACTCGCATTACACCTGGTTGGCAATCTTAATCATTTCATTGGAAGTGTTCTCGGTAAAACAGGATATGTAAGAGATCGGGAAGCCGAGTTCAACGACCGTGATGTTCCAGTAAAGGAACTAATCGAGCGAATAGATCAAACCATCGAAGTGGTAGGCAATACACTCCGTTCTTTAACACCCAAAGCTATTGAGGAAACTTATCCCATAGACGTATTTGGTGAGCCTATTGGTACGACCAAATTCCTCATTCACTTACATGGACATCTCAATTATCACCTCGGACAGGTCAATTATCACAGAAGATTGCTAGCTCGTCGATAGATGTTACCTGGATTTATAGAAAACTATTATATTTCCGCTTTACAAACCAACCCCAAACCTAGCGTATGATTTTTTCGACTTGCTTTCCACCTATACATTTCACTAGTCCAAACCCATCTAAAAAAAACAGTATAGACCGTAAGTCCTAAACTTTGAAAAACCTGATTTCAAAATTCTGGAGGCAGCCCAGTGTACCCGAGAGAAATGAATTTGCTGAAATCGTTTCTTTCCTTGTGCAGTATGATCAGTACAGGAAAGAACACTATTGGGGTGAAAACCTCGAAAGCAAATTTCAATTAATTATTCAAAAACCAGAAGAAGCGCGTTTGGCTTACCTTCCAGGACTGTATCTACTACATGAACGGGTGCTAAGTTCACGATCAGACTCTTCGCAAAAATTTAAAGAGAAACACCGAAGAGATTTTCGTATTCGATTTCCCGCGCTTGCCAATTCACCTATTTTCGACCTGATATTTAAATCCAATACTGATCAGGAAAAAGCAATGTGTCACCAGCTGATTCATCATATCAGCGGAGAATTTGTGGAAATTACCGATCTCAATCTCGAAGTTTGTAATAGCTACCATGAGCAAGTAGATCAAGCTTTCAACTTAATCCTTACGAGCAACCTCAGCAAGTCCGATTTGCAAACAACCATCAAGCATGAGGTATTGCAGATTTACGATCAACTGAGGCATCTGGTTGGTGATAAACGTACCAAGTCACTTTTCCAGACCTCATATGGGCTTTTAGCTGAGAATTACGGACTTCTCCCCACATTCTCTTTTATAGTCTCTATACTACCAGAATCAGTCCTCACCGAACAGCAGCTCAGTATTCTTAGCAGAACTCAGATCGAGTCGGTCCTGATCGAAAAGACCAATAGACTGGAAGAGGCGAATACCAGGCTTATCCGAGAAATTGAAGAAAAAGAAAAAGTCCAGAAAGCCAACGAAGAAAACGTAGACCGTCTCAATCGGATTATTGAAAACGCCATGGATGCGGTGGTTTTAATGGATCACAATGGCAAGATCATTTTCTGGAACAATCAGGCTGAAACCATTTTCAAATGGAAAGCTGAAGAAGTAACTGGCAAATTGCTGGCCGACTGTATTATTCCTGAAGATAAAAGAGAAGAACATGAACGCGGCCTTAATTATTATTTAAAGGTCGGTAGACATAAATATTTAAACAGGAGAATAGAAGATATTGGAGTTACAAAAGATGGGCGCATCATTCCAGTAGAGCTGTCCATAGTTGCCAACCAGGTGGAAGGAGATGTCATCTTCACTTCATTTATTCGCGATATATCTGACCGAAAACGGTATGAAGAGGAGCTGATGAATGCTAAAGAGCGCGCAGAACAAGCCTCTCAAAGTAAAGCAGATTTCTTATCGACCATGAGTCATGAAATCAGAACTCCGATGAATGGCCTGAGCGGTACCATCGAATACCTACTATCCGAAAACCCAAGAGAAGATCAGGTAGACTCTTTGAAATTGATGAGACATTCTTGCGAGAGTTTACTCGTAATTCTAAACGACATTCTAGATCTCTCCAAAATAGAGGAAGGGCATGTGGAGTTTGAAAACAAAGAATTCTCCCTAAGAGAAGTGTGCCAGCATATCATCTCTACCTACATCCAAAAAGCTGAACAAAAACTCATTAAGCTAAACCTGGATTTAGATGGATCCATACCTGAGTTGATGATTGGGGATCCGGTCCGGTTAAGTCAAATTCTTAATAACTTGATCAGCAATGCCATCAAATTCACGCTTCATGGAGAAGTAGAACTTAAGGTGTTTGTGGAAAAGCAAACGAAAACCAAAGCCAAGCTTCGTTTTTTAGTTAGAGATACGGGAATTGGCATTGCCAAAGGAAATATCGATAAGATTTTTGATCGGTTCACGCAAGTTCATGATCAGTCTCATAACACCCTATCTGGTACAGGCTTAGGTCTATCGATTTCTAAGAAATTACTTCAGTTGGTAGGTAGTGACTTAATCGCTGAAAGTGAATTGGGCACTGGATCTACGTTTCATTTTGATATCTTTTTCAAAAAGGCAGTAGCAGTCATTAAAGAGCAAACCCAGCAACTGAATACTTCGGCTAGTCTTTCAGGACTAAAGATTCTGTTGGTAGAGGATAACAAAATCAACCAGATAGTAGCGGCGAAGTTTCTAAAGAAATGGGACTGCAAGGTTTCTTTCGCTGATAATGGAGAACAAGCTCTGGATCAGGTAATTACCAATAATTTCGATCTGATCCTGATGGACATCCAAATGCCCATAATGAACGGGTACCAGGCTGCCGAGGCAATCAGAGGCATGTCTGAGCCTCATAATAAAATACCCATCATTGCGCTCACTGCCGATGTATTACCAAAAGTACGGGAAGAGGCCCTCAGAGTAGGAATGGATGACCTAATGACTAAGCCTTTCAATGCGGAGAAGCTCCAAGGAATTATACGGCAATATGTAACAAGCTAAGTCATTAACTGCATCCCTTCAGATGCTGTTGGGTGTTTCAACCCGGCAGTTTTATCCCTCTCGCCTCTGTTGGTGTTGTCACAGTGTTATCACCAACCGACAAGAATTATTCCTGTCAGGAGGAAACACCTGACTGCACGGGAATATAGGAGAATGAATTTTGACAAACAAAAAAAACTCCTTTGTGCTACACAAAGGAGTTTCAATATTTTTAATTGAGAAGGAGTTAAGCGCTCTGAATCGCAAGATTCTTCACCTGATCCACCGGACCATAGTTCTTACGTTCAATAACGGTTTTCTTTCCTTTAATCAACTGTATTTCTGTGTTAGGAAAATTAAGCGTAGTGTGTTTCTTAACTACCTTATGATAAAACATGGAAGCCTGATCATACTCCCCTTTGCCAAAATCATGTTTATGCTCAAATTTCTTAACAGGAGTTCCAGGAATCACGTGGTACATATTAACAACCACAGAGTATTTCGGCTGAAACATTTTAATAAGACCTGCTAACGGATTTTTCATATTCTACGCCAATTAGATTAATCAAGTATCAAGTTTAATAAAATGGCGACTCAAAAGAAATAAAAATCGATTCATTCTCACATTTTAAAATTAAAAAAAGAGCGCCGGTCAATACCGAACGCTCTCCGTCATGTGCAGAATACTGCTTAATTGGTGTGGTTTGGAGATAGTTATTTCAGGCACCTCACTAAAGGCGTCATCATGATTTAACTATCCGATCCCTAAGAAATCGTTAATCAATCCACATTATCGTGCAAATACTTGTTGTTACCCAGTATCTGATTTTCATCTGTCAAATTGAATTTGGAGATGTTTCGCTCCGAACTATGAGGCACTTTAGAGAAAGTGATCTTTTTACGTTCATAAGCTGGTACATCAAATCGCTCCTTGAAGTTTTTTGATGCCATCTCTTCACGCTGTGTTCCTTCCAACATTTCCTCGCGTCTTCTTCGTTGCTCCATCAGTTCCAACTTTTTAGAAGCCGAGTGGCCTGCCGTGATGCTTTCTATAGAAAAAGGATTTCTTTCTGGTTCCTCTACCGGAGACCGCTTTTCCTCCTCTTCTTCTACGTCATCAAACACCTCATAATCACTCCCCAGATCAAACTCAAATTCGTTCTCTACTTCTTCTTCTTCGTCCTCCTCCTCTACTGCCTTTCGTATTTCACGCTTGAGAAAGTCATACTTCAACTCATCTTTATCCTCATCATCTTCTTCCTTCTGGTTTTTAATAGAGCTCTTATATTCTTCGTCCTCTTCTTCATCCTCCTGATTGCGCTTGCTGCCATCAAAAAGCTGAATCTGTCTGGAAGACTCCAGGTCGTACACCTTTTTGGTATCGGAAGAGGAATTAATGGTTTCCTTTCTGGAAATAGGTTTGATTTCTTCATTGTTATCAAACCCTGTAGCTATTACCGTTACCCGAATGTTTTCACCCAGGTTTGGATCAACACCGTGTCCGAATATCACCTCAGCTTCATCGCCAGCAAACTCCTGCATGTAATCCGTAATATCTGCCAACTCGTCCATTTGCAGCTCCGCGTCCTCACCAGACATGATCGAAAGCAATATCTTTTCAGCCCCAGTGATGTTCTGGTTATTAAGAAGCGGTGAGTTTAATGCCTCTTCAGCTGCGCGTCTCGCTCTGTTCTCCCCATAAGTTTGAGCAGATCCCATCACGGCAGCACCTGCGCTCTTCATCACTGTCTTCACATCTTCAAAATCGACGTTGACATAGCCTGGCACTGTAATGATTTCTGCAATGCCCTTGGCTGCAGTGGTCAACACATTATCGGCCTGACCGAATGCATCTCTAATCGGCAGGTTACCGAAAATTTCACGAAGCTTGTCGTTTAAGATGACCAGCACGGTATCACAGTTAGCTTTTAGCTGAGCGATACCTTCATTAGCAGCGTTCATCTTTTTACGGCCTTCAAACATAAAAGGCGCCGTGACGATTCCCACTGTTAAAATATCCATTTCTCTGGCGACTTCAGCCAAAACGGGAGCTGCACCAGTACCGGTACCACCACCCATACCCGCTGTGATGAATACCATTTTGGTATCATCCGACAGCATGTCGCGGATTTCTTCTTTTGACTCCATCGCTGCATGCTTTCCCTTTTCCGGGTTCGCACCAGCTCCAAGTCCTCCAGTAAGGTTGACCCCTAGCTGAAGTTTATTTGGCACCGGACTGCTTTCCAGTGCCTGAATATCTGTGTTACATACTACGAATTCTACATCCTTGATCCCAAGGTTGTACATGTGGTTGACAGCATTGCTGCCACCGCCCCCAACACCAATCACTTTGATTATTGATTTGTGATGTGAGGGTAAATCGAATTTGTACATATTTTCTGCCATGACGTTTGGTTTTTTATGTAATTATCCTCGGTTAAACATTTATTTTTTAGTCAATAGTTTAGAGTCAACAGACCATAGACTTCTATTATTTCTTAATAGTCTTTTTCATCATCCAGATCATCGATCAGGAGTCCTTTAGTTTTTTCCAGAATGTTTTGAAAGAACTTAGCTCCTTGCTTAGAACCTCCTCTTCTACTGTTGCTTTTAAGGTTAGCACGCTCATTGTATCGATCCTCTCGGATATCAATAGCTCTGAATCCAGACAGCACCAATCCTACTGAAGTAGCATACATTGGGCTCTTCACAGAATCAACCTTGCTCTTTCCAAGGTGCTCATTTGGATAACCAATACGCGTGTCTAATCCAGTCATGTACTCAAACAATTGCTGAAGATTGGTTAGCTGCGAGCCACCGCCTGTTACCACGATACCAGCCGCGAGTTTCTTATTAAAACCTGATGTAATAATCTCAGTGTGGACTGTCTCAATGATTTCTTCCATTCTTGCCTCGATCACATGAGCCAGGTTTTTAACAGAAATCTCCTTTGGAGGTCTGTTTCTAAGTCCTGGAATCGAAACAATCTCATTTGGATTGGCTTCTTCAGAGATCGCTCGACCAAATTTGGTCTTTAACAACTCTGCCTGATGCTCCATCACCATACAGCCCTGCTTGATGTCTGAAGTGATGATGTTTCCTCCAAATGGAATGACTGCCGTATGCCGAATGATGTTGTCATAAAAAACAGCAATATCTGTGGTTCCACCACCAATATCTACCAGACATACTCCGGCTTCTTTTTCCTCATCGCTCAGTACTGCAAGACTAGATGCCAGAGGTTCCAAAATTAGATTTTCGATATCCAAACCAGCACGCTTCACACATTTATTAATGTTGTTAATAGCATTGGTTTGTGCAGTGATGATGTGGAAATCAGCTTCCATTTTCACCCCAGACATCCCTACAGGATCTTTAATCCCATCTTCATAGTCTATAATGTAATCCTGTGGCATCACGTGTATGATCTCGCTTCCTGGTGGAATCACGATGCGATACATGTCGTTGTTCAGTCGGTTCACATCCTCTACTGTGATCTCATCATCAGATTCACGTGTGATGGATCCGTGATGTACCGCACTGCGAATGTGCTGCCCGGCTATACCGACATTTACTACGCGTATATCGATTCCTGACTGCTCACTGGCTTCATTTACAGCCTTTTCGATAGCGTTTACAGTCTTATCAATATTGGTTACAATCCCACGAATCACTCCGTCGGATACCGCCTTACCCATTCCGAGAACTTCCAGTTTTCCGAATTCGTTCTTGCGCCCGACGATTGCGCATATTTTAGTGGTCCCTATGTCTAGACCTACGATGATTTTGTCTTCCATTTTACTAAGCAGTTTTGTCGAGTAGTCCATAGTCGATAGTTATTTGTCCGTAGCTTTTACTCCCACACATGACTATAGGTCTGTAGGCTCTGGACTGTTGACTAATGACTGTCGGCTTCCTCATTTATTCACAGACGATTTGATTTTCAAATTTTAAATTCACCGAACTATAAGTATTCCAACCCTTGTTCGGTAAGATCTCCTTGTAGAAGACCATTAGCTTCCTGAACTTTCCTTCCAATCCTTTAGGCATACCAAACAAGATTTCCTGTTTAGTAACCTGAGGCAACAGTTTTAACTGGCCATCTTTTTCTATCACTATTTGTGCAATTTGTGCTTTCCAGAACTCGTCCTTTTCGATGTAATTGAGCATGGATAATAGATCCATTCCATAATCGGTTTCTACCAGGCTGCGTTCCCAACTAAAGCTTCGCTCTGTTTCTACAATCGGCACTCTGGCAGTGTGTTTTGCATTTACTGGCAACAACCGACCATCTTCGTCAATGTATTGATCTGGTCCATTTGGATTATAAATTCGTGCGATAGGTCTGGCTTGCTCCACTTTAACAATCAGGTTTCCCTTGATGTCTCGATAGATCTGAGCATCCTTTACAAATGGATTGATCTCTACACGACTTTCCAGCAGTTTTAAGTCCAAATTGTCTAGAGACAGCCCTAACACATAATCCGTATTCTCAGCGTTGAGCAGGTTCACAATCTCCATCTGATCAGTGAAATATTCTCCATTCTGATCACGAATCTCCACCAACACATTATTCACTGGCTTCACCGTATTTTTAACACTGGTAAAACCAATAATCACCACCATGATAATGGCGGACGTGGCGAAAAACACTATGGTACGAATATCACGATTCACGTTCTATCTTTTTTAAATAGTATTCCTTAATCTTTGGTACTTCTTTATCGATATCTCCTGCTCCAATAGTGACCAAAACTTCTACATCCAACTCTTTTAGCTTATCCATCAACTCCTCTTTCTGGATCAAGTGACGATTCGGGATAAACACTTTGTTAAATATCAGCTCTGATGTCACTCCCGAAATAGGCTCTTCTCTAGCCGGATATATATCGAGTAAGATAAGCTCATCAGCCAGCATTAAGCTGTCAGCAAACCCAGCCTGAAAATCTCTGGTACGCGAGTAAAGGTGTGGCTGAAAAACAACCGTCAACTTCTTTTTAGAGAACAACGCCTTGACTGATTTTAAGAATGCTCTAACCTCCTCTGGATGATGTGCATAATCATCAATGAAGATCATTTTTTCATGCTTAATGATGTATTCAAATCTGCGCTTTACGCCTCGATAACTCGCCATGGCTTCCCGAATGGATTCTGAGCTCATGCCCATATCCACTGCCACCGTAATGGCCGCCAATGCGTTTTCCACGTTGTGAAAACCCGGCACCAACAAGTTGATGTCTTTAATGGTCTTGGTTCCCTGGTAGTTGAAAATAAAAATACCATTCACAGCTCTCAGAGCATGCGCACGAATATCTCCACCATCCAAACCATAGGTATAATACAAATGCTCCAGGTGCATGTTGACCTTTTCTGCCGCTTTGTAGTGAATCAACGTCTTACCATCTTCACCCGATTGCTGCAAAAACTGACCAAATGCTTTGCGCATCTCTTCTTCGGTACCATAGATATCCAGATGATCAGGATCTACTGATGTTACCACTGTATAATTAGGCACCAGCCAATGGAATGACCGATCAAATTCGTCAGCCTCTACAACGACAGGGGCATTTTCATCACCAATGATCAAATTAGACTCATAGTTGGTCATGATCCCACCAATAAATGCTGAACAGCCCTTTTCATGATGCTTCAGTAAATGTGCCACCATGGATGAGGTGGTCGTTTTACCGTGAGTTCCCCCAATGGCAATCGTAAAATGGTCCTTGGAAATGATTCCCAATACTTCTGCACGTTTCCGCACATCAAATTTCTTACTTAGAAAGTATTTCAGCTCTCCATGTTTGGATGGAACCGCAGGTGTATAGATGATCAGCGTATCCTCACTATTCATAAAATGAGCAGGAATGCCTTTTCGATTATCCTCATAATGAATCCACATCCCTTCCAGCGAGAGCTTAGTCGTCAAATTGGTCTCTACCCGATCATATCCACCAACTTTTACTCCCCGCTTATTGAACCAACGCGCAATAGCACTCATGCCGATACCGCCGATACCGATGAAGTAGACATTATGTATATCTTCTAGTCTCATGCGATCAGCTTTAAGATTTCGTTAGCAATGTCTCTGGGAGCATTGGGGAGCGACATCCCCTTGATGTTCTTACTTAATTCCTCTTTTCGTTTCTCATCTTCTACCAACTCCAGAGTTGTTTGGATGAGTTTTTCCATTCCTTCATTGTCTTTTACCAAAACCGCCGCATCACGCTCTGCCAGAGCCATTGCATTGATGGTTTGGTGATCCTCCGCTACGTTAGGGCTAGGCACAAGAATAGCCGGCTTACCGGTTAGCATCAGTTCGGCAATGGATAGCGCTCCTGCACGTGAAATAACCACGTCAGCCAACGCATAAGCGAAATTCATCTCCCGCACAAAGTCTTTAATCACGATGCGATCTGAGGCCTGAGGAATACGGCGCTTCATTTCTTCAAAGTAATAGCCACCGGTCTGCCAGATGACCTGATAGCCAGATGCGACTAATTGCTCATAACCTGCAAGTATCATCTCATTCACAGATCGAGCTCCGAGGCTTCCACCAATAATCAAAATGGTTTTGCGCTCAGGATCTAATCCAAAAAATCGATGTGCCTCTTCCTTCAGGCTGTCTCTCAGCAAAATGGTCTTTCGTACAGGATTTCCTGTCACCACCAGTTTATCTGCAGGGAAGTATTTTTCCATACCTCCATGAGCTACGCATATTTTATCTACTCGCTTGGCCAGCAACTTATTAGTCAAACCGGCATAGGAGTTTTGTTCCTGAATAAGTGTTGGAATTTTCTTGGCTGAAGCTGCATACAACAAAGGCCCACTCGCATAGCCTCCCACTCCCACCACAGCATCAGGCTTGAAGGATCGGATCAGCTTAAAGGCATTCCAGATACTACTTATCAGCTTGAATGGAAACATGAGGTTTTGAATCGAGAGACTTCTTTGAATACCGCTGATCCAAAGCCCTACGATTTCGAAACCTGCCTCCGGTACTTTCGTCATCTCCATTTTGCCTTTAGCACCGACAAAAAGGATATCGACATCCTGCAGCATTTCTTGCAAAGACTGAGCAATAGAAACTGCCGGATAGATATGCCCTCCAGTGCCTCCACCACTAATCATGATCCTCAATGGACGTTGATGATATGTCTTTTGCGTTTCGATTATGCTGCTTCTTTAATTCGTTCTTTATTAAATGTATTGGACATGGATGATCCAATGTCGTCAATCTCTCCTCTACTCACACTAAGGATGATCCCAAGTGCCAATCCAGTAAACAACTGTGAGGTTCCCCCCATACTGATTAATGGCAATGGCAGCCCTGTAATTGGGCCTAAGCCAACAGCCACCCCCATGTTCACCATCGCCTGCATGACCAGTGCGAAAGACAAGCCAGCGGATAACAATCCGCCATAGGCTCGATCACTTTCTGCTGCGGCTTTCATCCCGCGATACAGTAAGCCGAGGTATAAAGTGAGTACCAATATGCCTCCAATCATCCCGTACTCTTCCAATACGATGGCAAATACAAAATCTGAATAGGGATGAGGTAAATAATTTCGTTGATCACTTTGCCCCGGACCTTTACCAGTTAATCCGCCGGTGGCCACTGCTATGTACGCCTGCTTGGCCTGAAACGGAACCTCGTCATCGCTCATGAAGCTCTCCACCCTGCTGATAGCTGTTCCTGCGCGCTGACCTAGTGCTAAAGCTGCTCCTCCAGCGATTACTCCAATAACCATCAACATGGCCAGATACTTTACCGGGACTCGTCCAATAAACAACATCAACATACAAGTCCCGAAAAGCAGGATCGCTGTAGAGATATTGGTCATGGCTATCAAACCACAAATCAAACCAATCCAAACAAGGACTGGCACAATGGCTTTCTTAAAGTCATCAATACTTTTTTGGCGTTTGGACAACATGCTGGCCAGCGTGATTAACAAAGCCAGTTTTGCTAAATCCGATGGCTGAAATGCCTGATTGATAATCGGAATGGTTATCCACCTGGACGCCTCATTGATATTGGTACCAAACTGCCAGGTAATCAATAGCAACGGAACCGAAAGCCAAAGTGCAAAGCGCGATAGTTTTGAGTAATAGCGGTAATCTACTTTGTGAGCTCCCCACATAGCCACCAAACTTAGCAGCACCAATGCCGAGTGCTTGAACAGGTAATACTCCGTATCACCACCCATCATCTTGTAAGCAAGACTTCCAGTGGAGCTATACACCACCAAAATGCTCAAAATAGAAAGCAAAAAAACGATAAACCAGATGACTGGATCACCTTTCAAATTCTTGTAAGCCCATTCCTTTACAGTATTCATACGCTTGCTGTTTTCGTTCCTATTAATTCCTTCACAGCCATTCTAAACTGATCCCCTCTATCTTCATAATTCTTAAACAAATCAAAACTGGCGCATGCCGGAGATAGCAACACCACATCACCTGGTCCGGCCATTCTAGCCGCCAACCGTACTGCCTCAGTTGTTGATTTGGTTTCTTTTATTTCGTCTTTTCTTCCGGAGAAGTACGACTTGATTTTTTCATTATCTACTCCTAGACAGACAATTCCCTTCACTTTTTCTTCTACAAGCTCAGCTATCTGGTCGTATTCATTTCCTTTATCTATTCCACCTGCTACCCAAATGATGTTTGACTTGATGCCGTCCAGTGCGTAGTACACTGCATCCACATTGGTCGCTTTGGAATCGTTGATGAACTTCACTCCATCTATTTCACCACATGGCTCTAAGCGGTGTGGCGCATTGGCGAAGGTTTTTAGTCCCTTCATGATGTCTTGAATAGACACCTCCATGTTTAGTGCCGATAGGACTGCCGACATGGAATTGATCATGTTGTGCTTCCCGATCAGTGAAATCTCAGAAACAGGAATTTTATGTTTTTTACTCTTCGCCTTGAAGCGATAATTGAAAATCAAGTGATCGTCTTCCATGTACGCCTGCCAGCGCGGGTCTTTCGTCGTTGACACGGCAAAAAGACAAGCATCGATTTTTCGTTTGGTCACTTCTTCGGTCACTGGCTCGCTTTCGGCACAGTAAACGAATGCTTCATCATGCGTCAGGTTTTCCGTAATTCTAAACTTAGATGCTACGTATTTCTGAAAATCATAATCGTATCGATCCAGGTGATCAGGTGTTATATTCAACAATACAGCTACATGAGGCTTAAACTTCACGATCCCATCCAGCTGAAAGCTACTCACCTCTACGACATAATAATCATAACCACCGTCCGCAACAAGTCGTGCAAGACTTACCCCCACATTGCCACCCAAAGCGACTTTGAGTCCAGCTGTCTTTAACAGGTGATGGATTAATAAAGTGGTCGTTGTTTTTCCGTTTGTTCCTGTAATCGAAATGACCCTCGCTTCTTCCGGAATGTACCGGTAGGCAAACTCAATCTCCGAAATGACTGGTATTTCCTGAACTACTGCCTTCTGAATCAGCGATATTTTGTCTGGGATACCCGGACTCTTTACAATCTCATCAGAACTCAGAATTCGATCCGTAGAATGACCGCCTTCTTCATACTCCACACCACAGGAATTAAGCACAGCTTTTCTGTCTGCCGAAATGCTGCCAGCATCCGACAAGAAAACCGTATATCCTTGCTTTTGACCGAGAATGGCCGCTCCGATACCGCTTTCGCCTGCGCCTAATATGGTGAGGGTTTTACTCAAGATAAATCGCCTTGTTTTTTCATTCGTTTTTCAATAATCTGATCACAGCAGATCGAGTAAAGTGAAAGCAGTTCATAGCCTTTCTTTACAAAATCAGTGATCGTTGGTATTTGTCGCTTTCGGTTGGCATCATCCAGTTTATCAATCATGTAAATCAACTCATCCATCTCCTCTTCCAGCGCATCCATTTGATTGTAAAAACTAACCTGACCCTTTGCTCCCAACACTTTATGCAGCACCTTATCCATCTTCTGCGCGCTACGCATAATCGCCGTAGAAAATGCAAGGAGATTACTTCCAGGTAACAAGTCAGCAAGCTGAGATGCCTTGCTCTGGAATTTTTCGTTGAGACTAGTAAGTTGTTCTAATGTCATATTCGGATCATCTAAGTTTAAGCGTCGCTAATGTGATAATGGCTAGTAAAATTCCAGTCGTCCAGAACCTGGTGACTATTTTGGCTTCATGCCAGCCTTTTTTCTGATAATGATGATGAAGCGGAGACATCAGAAATACCCGTCGGCCCTCTCCATACTTTTTCTTGGTATACTTGAAATAAGACACCTGTATCATCACAGACAGTGTCTCCACGAAAAACACTCCGCAGAGCAATGGAATCAATAATTCTTTTCGAATAACTAAAGCAAATACGGCTATGGTGGCTCCCAGAGAAAGACTGCCCGTATCCCCCATGAATACTTGTGCCGGATAGGAATTGAACCATAGGAAACCAATACAAGCTCCTACGAATGCCGCTCCAAAAATCACCAGTTCACCAGAGTTGGGAATAAAAGCGATGTTCAAATAGTCTGCAAACACGGCATTACCAGACAAGTAGGCAAACACCACCAAGGTCAGACCAATAATCGCAGCAGACCCTCCCGCCAATCCATCCAGTCCGTCGGTCAGATTCGCAGCATTGGAAACGGACGTGATGATAAAAATCACCGCCAGCACATATACGATCCAGGTGTAGTCCTCAAGAAAATAAGGCAGCAACCAGTCGTATTGAAATTCATTGTTCTTAAAGAATGGAATGGTCGTAACGATAGACGAACTATCAGAGATTCCTGAGCCTCCAAGTTCTGGGATGACCACATCAGGATGCATCACCATGACCACACCTACGATCAAACCGATCACTACCTGACCGATGATCTTGAAATGACCGGCCAATCCATCTTTGTTCTTCTTTCGAATTTTTAGGTAATCATCTGCAAATCCAATCAATCCCATCCATACGGCAGTAACCAGCAACAAAATCACATAGATGTTGCCAATTTGTGCAAACAGTAAGGTTGGAATAGCGATTGACGCAATGATGATGATTCCGCCCATCGTGGGCGTTCCTGTTTTTTCCATCTGACCATCCAGACCCAAGTCTCGAATGGACTCACCCATCTGGAAGCGACGAAGCATATTGATCAACTTCTTACCAAAGAAAATGCTAATGACCAGCGAAATCAATGCAGCCATACCCGCTCTGAATGAGATGTAGCGAAAGACGCTAGCACCCATCAGGTCAAATTGCTTATCTAAAAAGTCAAACAGGTAGTAAAGCATTTATTTAGTCAATAGTTATTAGTTAATAGTCAATAGTTATTAGTCAATAGTCGATAGTCGATAGTCGATAATTCTAGTCTTTTGTCAATGTCCTATCAAGGACTCAATGACTGTGGACTATGGTCTATATGAGCTATTGACTGTTTAGCATTTCATTTAAAATTTCTTTGTCATCAAAGTGATTTCTCACTCCTTTTATTTCCTGATAGGTTTCGTGTCCTTTGCCAGCCACTAGAATGATGTCCATTGGGCTAGCCAGATTGCACGCCGTTCTAATCGCCTCTTTCCGATCAGCAATAACCATGGTCTTCTTTTGATCTACCTTACCCACTCCTGCCATCATATCTGTCAGAATCTGATTGGGGTCTTCATCACGCGGATTATCAGAAGTCAAAATCACCTTGTTACTAAACTGAGCAGCAATACGCGCCATTTCTGGTCGCTTGCCTTTATCTCTATTCCCACCACAGCCTATCACTGTAATGACCGTTTCTTGTCGTGTTCTTAAATTATCGATGGTCTTGAGCACATTCTCCAATGCATCTGGTGTGTGCGCGTAATCCACAATTGCCAGAATGTCATTCGGGTTATTTACCTGCTCAAAACGACCTCTTGCACCATCCATTTGTGATAGTGCTGTGAGTACGTCTTCTTTCTCTTCTTCCAGTAGTACTCCAGTCGCATACACCGCCAACAGGTTGTAGGCGTTGAAATCGCCAATCAACTTAAACCAGGCACTGATGCCATCAATGTCCAATTCGAGTCCCTGTAGGGTATTGTGTAAAATCTTGGCTTTGTAATCAGCCATCGATTTCAACGAATACGTGTTTTTGTCAGCTCGTGTATTCTGCATCATCACGTGTCCACGCTTGTCGTCTACATTCATCAGGGCAAATGCGTCTCGCGATAAGCCATCAAACAACAGTTTCTTTGCTTTGATGTACTCGTCGAACGTTTCGTGATAGTCGAGATGGTCGTGCGAAATGTTGGTAAAAACGCCGCCTGCAAAGTCCAGCCCTTTGGTGCGGTGCTGAACCAATGCGTGAGAGCTTACCTCCATAAAAGCATGGCTACATCCTTCTTTCACCATTTTCGCCAGCAATTCATTGATTGCTAACGCATCGGGCGTCGTGTACTTTGACTCCAACACTTTTTCGCTGATCTTATTCTCTACTGTAGACAACAGACCGGCTTTGTAGCCAAGCTGCTGAAACAACTGATGCAACAATGTAGCCGTGGTGGTTTTACCGTTGGTACCGGTAATCCCTACCAACTTCAGCTTTTTAGATGGATTGTCAAAGAAATTGGCTGCTACAACACCCGTCGCAGCAGCGCTATTCTCCACCTGTATATATGCTGTGTTTTTTCTTAAATCTTGTGGGATTTCTTCGCAGACGATCGCCACTGCACCACTCTCAACTGCCTTGTCAATGAAGTCATGCCCATCTACAGTCAGGCCTGGCACTGCAAAGAACAGGCTCCCTTTTTGAACCTTTCTGGAGTCAATGGCCAATGAAGTAATCTCCTGCTCGCGATCCCCATGAATCTCAAGCAGTGATGCACCAAATAATATGTCCTTCAATAATGGCATTAACTCAGTTGTAGTTTTATATTGGTTCCTTTCGAAAATTTTGTTCCTGGCAGCAGCGATTGTGTTTCCACTCTCCCTCTTCCTTTGGCGTTTACTTTTAGCCCCATGTTTTCCAATACATAGATGGCATCTCGCAATGTCATTCCGCGTACATCCGGAATGTGATTCGGTTTTGGTTGATTGTCTTCCCAAAACACCGAATGGTTCACTACATCTGTCGTAACCCAGGTTGCCTCGGTATCTGAATGGTTGGAGATTCCAAATTGATTGGAAATCATCTGTAACTCGTCTTGCTTACCAGATCGGATCACAGGAAAAACACCTGCGTACTTGTCCCGATCATAGGGCAATTCTTTGTGCAATTCGGTTTCCAGTGCATAAATCTTGTCTGCAATGTCTTTGAAAACGGGTGCCGCTACATCACTACCATATATCTGATACCCTTTTGGCTCGTCTATCACGACAATGCAGCTATACTTTGGATTGTCTGCAGGAAAGTAACCAGCGAAAGACGTATAGTAGTTGCTCGTATAGCGACCATTCTCCACCTTCTTGGCTGTGCCTGTTTTACCAGCAATCTTGTATTTGTCATTCTTAATATTCTCCGCCGTACCTCGATCTACAACTCCTTCAAGCATTATTCTAACCTTTCGCAACGTCTCTTTCGAGCAAATGCGATCGTTCAATACTTTAGGCTCGTATTCATCAATATCCCTATTGGCTTTCTTCACCTTCTTTACGATAAGCGGCTGGATCATTTTACCATTGTTTGCCACTGCATTGTATAGCGTAAGTGTCTGCAATGGCGTCATTTTCAACTCATATCCATGAGAAATCCACGGAAGTGAAACACCACTCCAGGTGCTGTCTGTAGGATCTTTGATGTAGGGAACACCCTCTCCAACCATCTGAAAACCAAGCGGTTTGTCCAAACCAATTTTCTTGATGTAATCGGTATACTTTGATGGGTTTGATCCAAAATGCTGGGTGATTAATTTGGCAGTTCCAATATTCGAACTCTTTTCAAAAACCTCCTGAACGGTCAACACGCCATAGCCACCAGGCTTGTGATCGCGCATGGTTTCGCTAAAGAACTTCATCACTCCATTGCCTGTATCTACGGTGTCTGTCAGCCCAATATTGGAATCTTCCATTAGCGCAATCATACTGGCCAACTTGAAGGTGGACCCGGGTTCTCGGGCTCCCTGACTAGCAACCGCATAGTTGTAACGCTCGTAATACTGGCCTTCATTGTTTCTACTCAGATTGGAAATGGCTTTG
Source organism: Marinoscillum sp. (assembly GCA_024305105.1). Classification (GTDB taxonomy): domain Bacteria; phylum Bacteroidota; class Bacteroidia; order Cytophagales; family Cyclobacteriaceae; genus Marinoscillum. Next base: position 12,211 of record JAMWZA010000055.1, on the reverse strand, counting down.
ATCTCACCCGTTTTTACTTCCATTAACACAGCCACTCCATAGTCTGCACGGTGTTTTTCCAAATGCTTTAAGAGGGCGGACTCTGTAACGTCCTGCAGGTTTACATTGATCGTTGTTTGAATGTCGTATCCATCTATTGGGCGGATCTCCGTTCCGTCATAAACGGGCTTCCAGCCGCCTCCAGCCATCTTTTGGAAGAGTGCTTCACCATTTTTACCCGCCAGCTGACGATTAAAGGAATACTCCAATCCTGCCACTCCACGGTTGTCGGAATTAACCGTTCCTATAGTTCGATAACCTAAATGCGAAAAAGGCAGAAACCTTTTTTCCACCTTCTCGAAGATAATGCCACCAGTATATTGCCCTTCTCTGAAAATAGGCCAGCGCTCGATGCGCTTTTTATCCTGATAGTCGACTTCCTTCCGATTGATGATCATGTAGCGCCGGCGCTCCTTCCGGGCCTTGGCAATCTTCCGTTTGTATTGCATGGAGGAGAGATCGCCATAAAATTCTGATAGGTAATAACAGAGGGAATCTATGTGCGAGTTAAACAACTCATCACTTGGTAGATAGGGGTCAAAAGCTACCTGATAGAAAGGCAGCGAAGTAGCCAACAAGCTGCCATCATCAGCGTAAATGTTGCCTCGGGTGGCATTCACCTTCCGCACATCCAATCCGATGCTCTCTGCATAACTTCTCCAACGATCACCTTCTACATGCTGAATGGTGAAAATGCGAAAAAGTATTCCTGCAGAAAACAAGAATACGATGAGGAATGCAATCCTTACTCTTAACAATATGGATTTGCGAATGCTCATTCTTCAGTTACTACTACTTTATAGGGTGACACATTGCTTTCTTTCAAGCCCAGACGCTTCGCTTCCTTAGCCACTTCTGATTGCTTGCTATTGTACATATAGTCTGCTTTGAGCGTTTGATAATCCGCTCTCAAATCTTCCACATTCGTTTCCAGGTTGCCGATGTTTCTGATTTTCTTCTCTGCATAATGTCTGCTACCGATATACACGACACACAATACCGCCACGAACAGAATCTGCGGCAGGAATCGCAAGTGGATCACATCAGCAATTGACTCGTCCATTGGCAACACCTTGTCCAGTAAGGAAAAGAACCCTTTCCCTCGACTTGACTTACCCGGCATTCTGTATGTATTCGTTGACATAGTTTTTTTAGTTTAATAGTCCTCAGTCTATAGTCCACAGCCAACTGTGGTCTATTTAACTATGGTCTGTCGACTGGCGAAGTTCTCTTCGCCACTCTAAGCTTGGCGCTACGCGCTCTTTTGTTAATCTCCAACTCTTCCTCACTGGCTGTAATCGGCTTTCGGGTTATTGCCTCAAAAGGCCGAATCACATTGCCATAAAAATCCTTTTCCAGCTGACCTCTGATGTTTCCTGAGTTGATGAAATTTTTCACTGGCCTGTCCTCCAGCGAGTGATAACTCATCACCACTAAATGACCTCCAGGCTTAATGACTTCAGGAGTTTGTTCTAAAAACTCATGCAAGGCACCCATTTCATCATTGACCTCTATCCGAATGGCCTGAAACAACTGGGCCAAATACTTCATCTCTTTTCCTCTCGGCGCACAGGTGAGGGCAATCTCTCGAAGCTCTTCATTGCGCACTATTTTCTTCATTCCCCGTCCACGGATGATCGCGGCAGCCAACGTTTTGGCATTTTTGATCTCTCCATAGGCACTCAGGATGTGAACAAGGTCTCTGATTTCGTACTCGTTCACGATATCTTTTGCCGTCACCGAGGCTCCCTGATCCATTCGCATGTCCAGTTGTCCGTTGAAGCGCGTAGAGAATCCCCTACTACCCTCGTCCAGCTGATGTGACGATACGCCCAGATCTGCCAAAATCCCATCTACCTGCTTCACTCCATGAAAACGCAATTGCCTTTTCAGGAATCGAAAGTTGGATTCAACAAATGTGAAAGAACGATGCTGCTGAAATTCATCAGCATTGGCCTTTGCATCAGCATCCTGATCAAAAGCATATAGCATTCCGCTATCCAGTTTCTCGAGGATCGCCCGAGTGTGCCCCCCTCCACCGAAGGTGACGTCTATATAGATTCCGTTTGGTTGGATGTCGAGTGCATCAATACACTCTTTAAGCATCACCGGCACGTGGTAAGCACCCATTATTCGTCCAGGTATTTCTGGGCCAGAGCTGAGTACTCTTCGGAATCGTCTATTTGATGTTCCTCAAATACTTGAGGATTCCACATTTCAATGTAATTGCCCATCCCTATGAGTACAGCCTCTTTTTCGAGACCGGCATGAGCGAGCATTGGTTTAGGTAGTAAGATCCGTCCCGCGTTGTCCAGCTCTACCTGTGCGATGCTCCTGAAGAAGTTGCGTTTAAGTTTTCTCTGCTCTGCGTTGAACTCACTGAGCGCAGCAATCTTGGCATGTATCTTCTTGTATTCAAGCATCGGATACAGGATCAAGTTTGGCTCGAATCCTTTTCGGATTACCAGCTCGTGCGTGGATACCTCGGGTAGATTAGCCTTAATCTTTGCAGGTAAAACTAACCTACCCTTAGCGTCCAACTTACACTCATACTCGCTTGTGAAAAAAGCCATAGTTGAGCTGCGATACTCTCGCATCGCATTAGAAAAATATAAACCACCACTACAAATGTATGAAAAAGATCAACAAAGTCAACCACAACCTCCCACTTTACACCACTTTTTTAAAAAAGCTCATTTCAAGTCGTTAAAAGCCTCTTTTTAGATCAATTAAACAGGTTTATCGGTTAACTAGCTGAACGATAGGACATAAAATCGCATGACTTTGAGTAGTGATTGGAGAAAATCACTGTGAAAATGGTAATCGGTGGGGGGATGTGGTGCAACTCGAAAAAGTTGAAAAAAATACAACCTGGGGACCGCTTAAATGGTTGTCCTGACAAAGCGTAGCTTTCGTCAGGCTGGAAGACCAATTATGTCCGCATAAGTGGGAAGAATGGAAATTTTTAGAAAATGGGTGGGAGAAAATGGTGGTTGGGGTTTTAGGAGATTGGGCTTGAATCGGTGTTTTATCTGAAAAGGAATGATGCTAATTCGGATTTGCAATCCAGATTATACGATGCTGTTATATTACAACCGGATTGTAAATCCTCACACTCGCGTCATCGGGATTACAAATCCCGACGAGCTGGGTTGTTTTTTTATGTGGGCAGCAGTCGGCTATAGCCTGACAATCAACCTCATAACATTCACTTCAAAAGACTGTTTACGCTTTACATAAATTGATAGTTATGAGCATTTACGCTACTTTTAAGCCTATTCAATGTGATTTCGCTTTAATAATGAGCTTAATGGACAGACTTAAAAAGGCTAGAACAGACAAAAAGCCATCTCAACAACAGTTGACTCAAAATGATCGTAAGAGGCAACTGAAAGAGATTCTGGATGCCTTCAAAACAGATCTTCAACAAAAACTAGCACACGCATGAGCTTACAATACATCACAGACGATAAAGGTCAGACGACCGGGGTATTCATCCCCATTCAGGAGTGGAATGATATCAAGTCCAGGTACAAGGATATAGAACAGGACATCCCGGACTGGCATAAAGAGATTATCGACCAGCGTATGAAAGACTACAAAGAGAACCCTGACCAGGCGATGGATTTTGACCTGGCAATGGATGAGATTGAAAAGGATCTCTGATGTATAAACCCATTATCCTTCCACTAGCCAAACAGGATATCAAGGAGGCGGCTAAATGGTACAATGATCGTAAACCAGGACTAGGAAAACGCTTCACCCAGCATGCCCGCCAAAAAAGCAAAGTTCATTCGACAAAACCCTAAAGCGGTAGCCATCCGATATAAAGATACGCATACAGCACTTCTGGATACTTTCCCATACATGATCCATTTTACCGTAGACGATGACAAAAAGCTCGTCATTATCTCAGCTGTGCTCAGCACCCATCGTGACCCGGATATATGGGCGGACAGATAAGCAAAAAGCCCCTGATCTCTCAGAGGTTTTCCGTTTCTTACTTTCCATTGTGGTCTCAGGCTGACCCTAAGGCCAGAGAGGGTAATCCAGTGCTTTCAATAAAAACGGATTGACCTGAATGGATGCCATCGGCTCAAATCCTAAACTCACTCTTTCGGGGTTTCATAGTTCATGGATAATCCAAAAGGTACATTACTAAAAACGGATTATTAATCCTCCTTCTCCATACATTGGGTTTGCAAATCCCGATGAACTGGTTGCTCCAAAAGAATGTCTATGCACCAATCTCGAAGCTAGAAGTTGGGTGATATCGAACTGGGGGAACTAAACTTTCGCTGTGATAATATCAACAGATAGTTGATTTTCTTTAAAGAAATCAGAATCGTGGGTCACAATCTTCCAGTTGTTCATCCTGGCTAGCTCTAGGTAATAGGCATCATTAAAGTCGCTCGTCCCGAATTCCCCAAATATCTTATCTAAAGAGATTGAATTGAAGTTGTCAGTCATTCGTTCAGCTTTACTAAGAATGACTTTAATCGCTTGCTTAATATCATCTACGGTTTCTTTGAATCTACCTGTACCAACAAAATCCCGTTTATAGTCAGCATTGAATTTTTGATCTTCCTTTTTCCAAAGGTTAAAGTCAATCCTAAGCCATGTGTTAGCAAATTCAGAAAGCACCAAGGAGTTTACAAAAATGCCTTTATTACCCTGAATTAAAAGCTTGTAAAAGTTGGAATAGATTTTTTGTTCTCTATTTCTGTTACTAGCGATAGGTCCGAATAGATAGATCCATATATTGGTATCGAAAAAGAAAGTATCCGTGAACTTGGGTGTATACTCACTGATCTTGTGCACATCAGCCATCTAAACCTTGGTTTACAGCATTGTCGAAGGATTTTTGATCCTTGAAATATTGTTTAGCTCTCTCCACAACCTTTTTAAATAGTATTCGATCCTCACTATTTATATTGACCAGATTCAAATAACTATTTAGTTCTTCACTGGTAAACTGACTGTACAATTGCCCAATAGCTGCATTGAGAAACGCTGTGGTCATGATTTGAATGCCACTGAAATCGGCAGCTATGGCTTGTTTCTCTTGAATAGAGACGGCCAGGAGATCGAATATTTTTTGACCATCATCTGTAGAAACTGCGGTATCACCTCCAATTATTTCTGATACTTTCAGTATTGTTTTTGCTTCCACCATAATCAAATATAATTATTTAAAAACGAATATCCTCTGGGGTTTCCTCTATCAAATAGTATCCAGTAGTATCGTTCAAGTTGAACTCTATATTAACAATGGTTCCGGGGAAAGTACTCCTGAAATTAGTTCTCAGTGTTTCTCCTCTTCGAAACTCCCAATACCCGTCTGAGGATATAATCTGTACTTTACCATTGTTCAGTTTGACAAACTCAAACATAATGTCTAACCCTAAGCCTCCTGATATGGTTCCTGTCTTAGTGGTGTTACCATATTGCACAGCCCACTCTATGGCATCACCACCAGTTAGAGTTTTCTTTAAGTAATCAACTACATTTTTCTTTATAGAAATTCCCATATCCACGATGGTTACGTCAAGTCGTGGAACAGCTTTATTGGGGTAATATTGCCCACAGGTATGGATCTGCTTACATTTTCCATGTGTACGGGCATTTTCATAGAGCTCGAAGATACTTTGGCTTATCTTCTTGCCAAGAGCAGGGCTATGCTTGGGAAAATCAGGCTTGGTAAGTAACTCAGATTTGATGTAGTCCATAAAGGCATCATCGTCCACGGGGTTGAACCTTTGATAACTCAGAATGGTGCCATAGGTATCTGGAAGAGGCAGGTGTCCAAAATCACATAGAAATCGGTTTTTTCGAAGCACTTTGGCAACATCAGGATGAATATTATAAAGATGCACCTTTTTACCTTTAGCTTCTAGCAATTCAACAATGGCACCTAATACAGCCGCCAAATTAGCTTCAAACCAATAATTCTTTGTGAAAATCAATGTAATAGTCTTGTCTCGTGAAGATTCAGCAGATCTAAATATCTGTATCAGATATTCATAGCCTTCAAAGTCACTACAAACTTTAGAAATCAAATCAATCTTCATAACCTAAGCCCCCTCGCCATATAAGTACTCCTGAAAACCAATAAAGGTCTCCCGAATAGACGCTACATCGCCCAGCTCCTCACGAGCGTCTGAGATGGCGCGGTATTTAAGTTGGAGCAGGTCTGGTAGCTTGGAATCATCAAGCTCTTCAAAGCCCTGCTTCACATACTGATCCAGTACGAAATTGAGAAACTCCTGCTGCTTGGGATTGTAGGAGTCAAAGTGTATGCGAGCGCGCTCCGCTCGCTTTTGTCTTGGTACAAGCGAACTAGAGTAAGCGATGTATTTAAGCACGTCATACAAATCGCTATCTTCTCCATGTACCAGTTTCTTGAGCTCTTCCAACTGAGCATGTGTATAGCCTTTTTCACTCAACTCATCCAGTAGTTTCCTTCTGGTTTCGGGAATGCTCCAAATCTTTCTTAATGCTGCTTCATCGTTGAATAAAGATGGGATATCTCCGAATAGACGATTGATGAACTCAGTGTGTGAGATCGGTGTGCCATCCGGACTCCAGAAAGTAGTCTTTACCATGGAGTCGATCTCCCGCACTTTGTTGTCAGCCAGCTTTATCTTAATGATCTGGCGTGGAGCATGGTCACAAACGCACGGGTGATTCTCACAAACTTCACAATATGTAGGAGGCGGCTCTTGTACACCACCTTCTTTTGGGTCTTTTGGTGGCTGTGGCATGTAAGGCTCAGGCTCTAATGGTTCTCCATCCCACTCTGGATCCTTGAAATGGTTGTGTGCGTTTACAAAATCATAAATAGTGAAGTAGTTCTTCTTATCAAACAATCGCGTACCCCGACCGACAATTTGCTTAAACTCCACCATAGAGTTGACTGGGCGGAGTAAGACGATATTTCTAATCTCAGGAGCATCCACACCCGTGCTGAGTTTTTGAGAAGTAGTTAGGATGGCTGGAATGCTTTTTTCATTGTCCTGAAAGTCTCTCAAGTGCTGCTCTCCCTGCTTACCGTCATTGGCGGTTACGCGGTGGCAATAATTCGGATTTTTGCTATCTGCATATTGATTGATGAGGTCACGAATAGCAGCTGCATGTATTTGCGTGGCACAAAACACCAATGTCTTTTGACTCTGATTGATGATGTTCATGAAGAGTTTTACACGAAACTCCTCCCGTGCTTTAATCTCAATGATCCGATTGATCTCACTTTCTGTAAATGTGGTGCCTTCTTCTATTTCCCCACCCTCAATGTCATCATCGCCTGTATAGGTGTATTCATCAATCGTAGTAGAAATCTGCTTGATACGGAAAGGAGTTAGGAAACCATCATTGATCCCTTCTTTGAGTGAGTAGATATAGACCGGATCTCCAAAGTACTTGTAAGTGTCAGCATTGACATCCCGCTTAGGCGTAGCAGTAAGTCCTAGCTGTACTGCCGGACTGAAGTATTTCATAATCTCTCGCCAACTGCTCTCATCTTTGGCCCCACCCCTGTGGCACTCATCGATAATGATGAAGTCAAAAAAGTCTTTTGGGTACTCACCAAAGTGCGGTGAATCGTCGGGGCCTGACATGAACGTCTGAAAGATGGTGAAAAAGATGCTTCCATTCTTTGGCACACGACCTTTCTTTTTGATCTCGCCCGGCGCTATGCGAACCAATGCATCTTCCTCAAATGCTCCAAAAGCATTGAATGCCTGGTCAGCAAGGATGTTTCTATCTGCCAGGAATAGGATGCGTGGGCTTCTGGCGGCATCTCTTTGCAGGGTCCACCTGGCCTGAAAGAGTTTCCACGCGATCTGAAAAGCAATGGCCGTCTTACCTGTACCAGTAGCCAATGTTAGCAGGATGCGATCCTTCTTACCAGCTACCGCTTCCAGTACTTTGGTGATGGCATTGTCCTGATAGTAGCGTGCTTTCCAAAGACCCCCTTTGTCTTCATAAGGCACGGCAAAAAGCCGTTCGTGCCAGTTGGCGATCTCCACTTTGTAGGCCTCTCGTGGCGTGGGGAAGGTCATCTCCCACAGCTCATCGGGTGTGGGGAAGTGCTCCACATCACCTTCCGTGCCTTCTTCCATGTCTATGCCGTAGATCTTTAGTCCATTGGTGGCATAGGTATATCGGATATTGAGACGATCCGCATAGTCTTTGGCCTGAGCCACACCCTCTGTATAATAGACATCTCGTGCTTTGGCCTCTATCACTCCGATGCGCCTGTTTTTGTATTGCAGCACGTAATCCGCTTTTAGCTGGGAGTAGTTACGCACTCCGGGCTTGTCTTTGTTGGTAATGGGAAACTGCCTCAGGATACGACTGTCACCAACAGAACCCCATCCTGCCTCTCGCAACGCCGGATCGATGTAGTCTTGTTCTGTTTGTGCTTCGTTCATTTGTCTTAAACTATTCTTCTGCGCGTTTAATTGTCAGAATCAGGATTTACAGAATTGGAGAATTTTTCAGAATTGTATTTCGGGTTGAACATCAATTTGTACTCAAGACTTTTGCTTCCAAAATTGATTAACAACCCAAGTGGAAAATCATAGGCTACGGTATAATTCTTGGCCTGGGAAATATGTACATCTTCCAACCCTACCAATGCCTTAATCTCAACAACTACTTTGTCCTCCACGACAAAGTCTGCTCGTCGGGTGCCAACATCTATTCCGTCATAATAGACCGTTTGTTCCTGCTCTCTTTGGAAACCCAACTTAGCTCGCTCCAACTCAATGGCTAAACACCTTTGATAAATCACTTCCTGGAAACCTGGCCCCAATGTGTTATGCACCTTCATGGCACATCCGATAATCTTATAAGTAAGTTCGTTTTTCAAGGCGATGATCTAAATTCTGCCAATTCATAAATCCTGAAAATACTGCTTCAGACAATGAATTGATCTCTAAAACTAAATCATTTTCCACAACCGTTAAAGGAGTTTTATCAAAAAAGACCTAATCACAGCCCATCATTGAATCACAAAAATCATAGTTTAGACTATTTACCACCATACTCTGCCTTAGGCTCCGCCGCAACAGAATAATCCTGAGCCATTTCTTCTACTGAGCTTGTCGGTGTGGTTACTGAGCTTGTCGAAAGTGCACCACTAAACGCCCGCTGCAAAATGGATTTTTTGAATTGGTCTAATGACGCCTGTTTAACTTGATAAGCAGATATAAGGGAATCTCTTTTTAATACCAATTCCTCTAATTTCTGAACAATCTCAATTTGTTCAGCGAGTTTAGGAACAGGAATTGAATGCTCCTTAAACATTGGAACGGTGAGCTGTGGTATCGCCGATCCACTTCTCATAATCTCCAGATTCTTAATAGAATAATATAGAAAGGTCAAGTTAATGAGTTCTTGATCGGGAACCAGTACTATTAATCTGACTATAGGTAAAAAAGGTTCTAATCGTATTTCTGTATGACCTGTTCCGCTACCCCTTGCTGCAACTGTTACTGCTGGAAATGTAACTCTAGCATGATCCGTATAGCCATATAATCCATTATCCTTAACTGCATTCGCAATAATTGGAATTTTATACTTATTTGTTTTTTCCTTTGAAAAATTACCTTTTGGAGCATCTCCACCAGCGAATATCTGATTACACACCTTCTCTATCGGCAAAACATCAGATGAAACTTGTGCATTTAGAAAAAGGTTATTTGAAGCACTCTGAAACAGCTCCTTTGCATTGTCGATGTTTTGCTGGATGTTGGCTTTGGCCTGATCGATGGCCACAAACACCTGATCCAGTATCGCTACGATCTGCTTTTGTTCGAGGAGTGAGGGGATGGGGATCCTATATTCCCTCATCGATTTTAGGGAAAAGTTCTTTATGGTAGCTCCTGTGGATTCTTTGGCCATTGTTTCAAAAAACATTGGACTTTGAATATGATATTTGATGTAACTCTTAACAATTCCGTTCTTTAAATTAATGTAGCAGGCACTTTTTCCTAATATGATTGGCTCATTGTTATAAAATGCCACTTTTCCAAGAGTTCCATTAATAGAGACAAGAACTGTATTTGATGTTAACTCCTTATAATGTTTATTATATTCTTCATAATTGACCCTTTTTGTATCTTCTTTAATTTCGATGATGCCATTATTCAAATTATTCCCGTTTATAAAGAAATAGTCTCCCTTGGGATCATATTTAGGAGTACCATGAAGTCCATCTCCAATTTTAACAGAAAGGTTTTTGAACGCTATTAATTCCCACCCCTTCCTCATATCATCTCCTTTTTAGTGTACCATTTTGTCTGCATCAGAATTTGCAGGATGTTAGGATTGACAGGATTAAATAGTGCCATGTAATCCTGTTCATCCTTTAATTCTGACAATCCTGCTTCCGATAATTTTTTCCTCATAGCAGCTCCTTGATTGATTTCAGGATGTTGGCTGTTTCTGTGTCCAGTTGTTCCATTTCGGTCAGGATGTCTTGTGGGCTCCTGAGTGGGGCTTCTTCTGGTGTGTTGGGGTTTTTCACGCTCAGGTCGTAAGTGGTCTCATCCACATCGGCCATGCTGAGGAACCATGAGTTGGGGCTGTCACCCTTTGACTGGCTCAGGGTCACAAACTCCTCCATGTCTTTGTCATTGAGCGGATTGGTCTTGCCCATGTTGCGCCCGGGGTTCAGCTGGTAGTACCACGTCTTTTTGGTCGGCTCGCCTTTTTGGAAGAAGAGCACCACCGTTTTCACACCTGCTCCCTGGAAGGTGCCGCCCGGCATGTCCAGCACGGTGTGCAGGTTGCAGGTCTCCAGCAGGTACTTGCGCAGAGATATACTTGCATTGTCGGTATTGCTGAGAAAAGTGTTTTTGATGACCACCGCTCCCCGGCCACCGGCCTTGAGGTAGCGCACAAAGTGCTGTAGGAAGAGAAAGGCCGTTTCGCCGGTTTTGATGGGGAAGTTCTGCTGTACCTCTGGTCGCTCCTTACCACCAAAGGGCGGATTGGCCAGCATCACTTCATAGCGGTCTTTTTCCTGTACGTTGTGGTCGTGGTTGCCCAGCGTGTTGGCATGGATGATGTTGGGCGCCTCTATACCGTGCAGGATCATGTTCATGATCCCGATCACGTAGGCCAGGTTTTTCTTTTCCTTGCCGTAGAGAGTTTCTTCCTGTAGTATCCGCTTGTTGGTAGTGGTCTGCTCCATGCGCTCACTCAGGTAGTCAAACGCCTCACAGAGGAAACCAGCACTGCCACATGCACCGTCGTAGATTTTCTCCCCGATCTTCGGGTCCACTACTTGTATCATGGCGCGGATCAGCGGACGAGGCGTGTAGTACTGCCCACCATTGCGGCCGGCATTGCCCATGTTTTTGATCTTGGTTTCGTAGAGTTCGCTGAGCTCGTGTTTGTCCTTATTGGAGCGAAACGGCAGCTCATCAGCCAGCTCTATAACTTCCCGAAGATTGTAGCCACTTTGTATTTTGTTTTTCAGCTCGGAGAAGATCTCCCCGATCTTGTACTGTATGGTGTTAGGCCCTTCGGCTTTTTGTTTGAACCCCGCCAGGTAGGGAAACAAGTCATGGTCTACAAACTGCACCATATCTGGGCCGGTCAGTGCTTTGTTGTGGTCCAGCTCACCCTGATCGTTTTTGGGCATGGCCCAGACTGGCCAGCGGTACTTTTCTTCCAATATGTATTCGTATGGCTTGCCCAACAGTCCAGCTTCGTCCGCCTTGTCCTTTTCCAGATCGTCCAGATATCGGAGGAAAAGCACCCAGGAGGTTTGCCCGATGTAGTCCAGCTCACTATCCGCTCCGGCATCTTTCCAGAGGACGTCATCTATATTCTTAAAGGTCTGCTCAAACATAAGGGTTGGTTTATTGGAAGGGCAAATTAAGTAAAGTCTTTCTCACCCATGAAATTCTTTCAAAAATCCCCAAAATAGGGTATTGCTCTTTTACACCCCGTTGAGTTACTTGCTATGAAAAAGATCGCTTCTCGAATGAATCGAATATTATCGCCATGTACGCTCACCTCCCTAGCCCGGATCGCACCTCCGGGCCTGATACTCATATCTCCCGCCTTTGGATCGCAGAGGAAGGCTCATGAGTCGCATATCCCCGGAAAAAATGACAGCTCCGAACTCACAAGCCACAGCGCCCACCTCAGGAGTGAT
>JAMWZA010000054.1 GCA_024305105.1 Marinoscillum sp. | reverse complement strand
GAACCGGACAGCCTCAACCTCCTAGTAAAATGACACGGTTAGAAACGTAATAGTACTATAAAATCAGATGCTTTTCTGCACTGTCTGAACCGAAATCACTGGCACAGATTCACCGAATATGCTAGCATGGTTAAACCGTAGCACAAAAGTCTTTTCATACTTAACGAGCAGGTGACTGCTTTTGATCCAAGTTAACCAGGAGTTACTTGATTTAACAAGATATGAGTCATGAATGATTTACCACCGTCTTCTTAATTATCAGGCTAACCCCAATTATATACCTTCACCTATGTACTCTTTGAGTTGCAATAATTATAATTTGCTATGTCAAAATACTATACTTTTTAAGTAATATTTAACAATAGAGCCTCTCATTTATAAATTATCATTGCTCTATAGTATATGAATAGAGCTATCCGGAATCGCGAACATTCGGTTTCTTCATATCAAAAGTAACGCTGAAACTTACTAAACCTAACATGAAAAAGTTTGCTAATTATTTATTGACACTTTCATTGCTTGCTGCTGCCTTATCGGCCAAAGCACAGAACAAAGTGTCTGGACAAGTAACTGACGAAACAGGACAGACATTACCTGGGGTAACCGTTCAGATTAAAGATACGAATAAAGGTACGATCACAGATATAGATGGACAGTATACACTTCAGCTAGATCAAGGAGACGCTATTTTGGTTTATTCGTTTGTCGGTTTTGTCACTCAAGAAATCAAAGTCGGTTCAAGGAATAGAATCGATGTTACATTACAGGATGATGTTACTGCACTGGATGAAGTAGTAGTTGTCGGTTATGGAACACAGAAGAAAGTTAACTTAACCGGGGCTGTTGGAAGTGTAACGGTAGATGAAACTTTAGTGAGTCGGTCGACTGATAACAATTTGTCTACTGCTTTGTCCGGCCTTGTACCGGGATTATCAGTGAGGCAGGGTTCTGGTATGCCCGGTCAATCAGATACGGAAATATTGGTACGGGGTTTGGGAACAGTGAATAATGCTAACCCGCTCGTTGTGGTCGATGGTCTACCGGATGTCGATATCAACACCATCAATATCAATGATGTAGAGAGTGTATCGGTTTTAAAAGACGCTGCTTCCGCTGCTGTTTATGGTTCACGCGCCGCTAATGGTGTCATTTTAATTACGACAAAATCTGGTCGTGAAGGTAAATCCAAGGTGAGTTACTCAGGCAATTATACCATAACAGAACCCATTTCCTTTTATGACAATATCGATAGTTACCCTACAACAATGGCTCTCCATATTCAAGGGGCCAATGCCGGAAATAAGGAGTCACTTTACAAATGGGGTGCTATAGAAGAGTGGATGGCTAAGGGGATGTTAGACCCGATTCGCTACCCCAATACGAACTGGTACGATGTTATTTTTCAAAATGGTAAAGTTCAAAATCACAACATATCAGCTTCCGGAGGCTCTGATAAGTTCAAGTTTTTCATCTCCGGCGGTATTACTGATCAGGAAGGAGTCGTCATTCGAAACTTCTATAAGCGTTACAATTTCCGAACGAACCTTGAATACAAGGTAAAGAACAGTATAACCGTTGGGACAAGGTTTCAGGGGAGTTGGGCGGAATCTGAGTATGGATTGACTGACGGAATAGGAGGTGGAATACGCAATACAAACCCTGGGGTCACTCCGATAGACCCTGAGACAGGTCGCTTTGGTGGAGCGATGGCCTATGGTGAAAATAAACAAGCCTCAAATCTTCTTGCAGAATACTCTTTAGGTCACAATGAATCCAGAACTATGGATGTTAATGGAAACATGTACGGTATCTGGAAACCATTTACTGGATTTTCAACACGAGTCGATTTCGGCGTCATGTATGAGAACGGTTTTGAGCGTGATTGGGATAATCCGGCTAGTTCATATAATCTCCAGACTGGAGAAGTGGTGTCCGTTTTAGTAGGGGATAATGCTGGAATCGATAACAGCATGGAGATCAATTATAAAACCAATCTGCAGATTAGAACCAATTATCAAAAGGAACTATTTCAAGGGCATAATCTGGGATTAATGCTTGGATATAATGAAGAATATTGGAATGATCGTGAGCTATCAGCAGGAAGAATGGACAGACTCTATCCAAATATTATTGAAATTGATCCTTCTTTACCGACGACTCAGTCCACAGGTGGTTCCTCCAGCGAAGAAGGCTTGAGATCAGTAATTGGAAGAGTTAATTACTCGATTATGGACCGGTATCTATTTGAGTTTACTGCTCGGTATGATGGTTCTTCTAAGTTTTCAGAAGGAAATAGGTATGGTTTTTTCCCCTCTGTTTCGGCAGGCTGGAAGTTTTCAGAAGAACGTTTTTTCGGAGGTCTTAAAGACGTGATTTATTTCGGTAAACTCAGAGCCTCCTGGGGAGCGCTTGGAAATAATTCTGGAGTCGGACGGTATGAACAAAAGGAAACTTTTGAAACAACAAACTATATTTTGAATAATGGTATCGTTCAAGGGTTTAGTTATTCCAAGATCATTGATCCCACATTTAGCTGGGAGTCTACGCAGGTATTTAATGTAGGTTTAGATGTGGGCCTTTTAAATGGACTGATTATCGCGGAGTTTGACTATTATGACCGTTTGACTACTGGAATGATTCGTCCTTCAGATCTATCAGATTTTCTCTTTGGGTATCAACCACCACGTGTGAATGTAGGAGAACTAAGAAACCGTGGTGTGGAGACCACTGTTAATTATGAAAAGCGCATTGGTGATCTAAGAATTGGAGCCAAGTTGAATTTCTCGTATAACCTAAACAGACTGGAGCAATGGAATGAGTTTTTGAGTCCAGGAAATGTATTTCTGGAAATGCCCTATCAGTTTGTATACGGCTATGAGTCCGTGGGTTTAGCTCAAAGTTGGACAGAGGTTTACAATAATGCATTTCAAGATAACTATGCTTCCCCTGGAGATGTGTTGATAAAAGATATAAATGGAGACGGAACGATTGGAGGTGAGGACAAAATAGCTTACCCATCTAAAATGCAAAGACGTCCAACCACAAATGCATCGCTTGGTGGAAATTTGGGATGGAAAGGCTTTGATTTTTCCTTTTTTATCAACGCAACAGCTGGAAGGTATGATTTCTGGGGAGACAACCTGACAACAACTAGCCCAAGAGATAATCGCTTTAACTTCTCCCATTTTCATGAATCTGAAACATGGAACTACCAGAACAAGGATGGCACGATGCCTCGTTTGACAATATCTGCTGGAGATGACGGAGGTAGAAATGGCACCGAATCCTCCCTTTGGTTACAAAACCGATCTTTCATTAGACTAAGAAACATCCAATTAGGGTACACACTACCTTCTAATGTCACCAACGCTATTAGTCTATCTAGAGTAAGATTCTATGCCACTGTTGATAACCTGGTTACACTGACCCAGTGGCAAGGTGTTGACCCAGAAAAGGACACATCCGGTGATGACTTCTATCCACTCTTAAAAAGCTATGCTTTTGGAGTAAATATTGATTTTTAAATGATGGTTTTACTTTCAAGATTAAAAACTGTGAAAACGAATATACATAATCTAAGGATTGTTCTTATTTCAGCACTACTTCTGGGAAGCTTCGGATGTAGGGATTTGTTGGAGCTGGAACCTAATAGCGAAATATCCGCTGGTCAGTTTTGGCAATCTACTGATGATGCAGAAACAGCAACATACGGTGTGTACAATGCTGCTAGACTTCTTTTCCGATTTGATTACATGTACGACGGGCTAACGCCCTATGGTAGATATCGAAACTTAAGGAATAGTTTCGAAATTATCGACGATGAAACTGACGTGGAAGACCCTGTAGGTAGTTTTTCTCCCGGACCAGTTGGCGATGAATTTGATATGACATGGAAATTATGTTATCGAATAATCAATCGTGCCAACTATGTTCTTTCCTATCTAGACCAAATGATTATTGATGAGCAAAATCCTGAGACCAAATTGGAATTGCGCAGAATTCGTGGTGAGAACTATTTTTTTAGAGCGCTTGCATACTTTAGACTGATTAGCTTATGGGGAGATGTTCCATATTTTGAACGCATACTGGCAGGTAATGATGATGCTTATTCATTAACAAGAACGTCAATTGAGATAGTGAAGAATGAAATCATAGAAGACCTTGACTCAGCGGTGCAGACATTGCCATCTCCTGGAGATATTAATGACGGAGATAGAGGAAGAGCAAGTCAGGCAGCAGCTTATGGATTTAGGGGTAAAGTAAAGTTGTATTGGGCTAGTTGGAAAAAGAATGGGTGGCCTGAAATCGACGGGTTCGTTCAGGATGATGGCGAAGCGGAGATATACTATGCAGCAGCTGCGGAAGACTTTTCCAAAGTTATCAATGATTATGGTCTTGAATTATTCAATGGTGGAGACCCAGGAACTTATGGTGATAATGACAACTTTTCTCCCAACGATCTTCCTTCCTATTGGCATCTTTTTCAATGGGGTGCTGAATATTCTTCAGAGATCATATTTTCGGTCCAAATGGCAGGCCCATTACTGGATCAAGGAGATGCTATGACAAGAGGTTTTGGAAATAGACATACCATAAATGGTCAAGTTTTCTATGCGCCTACTCATCATTTAGTTAACAGGTATCAACTTATTGAAACTGGTGATTATGCAGATCCGGTGGTCCTCTCTAGTGACATTACACTGGAAAATGGTGCCGTGAATCCAGCCACTTATGAACAGGATACGTCAGAAGTGTCGGCCCGAGCGCTTCGGGATTGGAGAATGAAGGCAACTATCATGTGGGATGGTCAAAACTGCAATTGGATAGATGCAACTGGCCTACTGGCTCCATTGGGGATAGTAAAATTAAAATGGGGAGATAAAAGCCCTGGATATATTGATTATGATGACTCTGACATGGGGTATATCTACAGGAAATGGGTGAGACAAGGGCCCAGTGGAGGACGAACTGATGGTCCCCAGGATTTTTACTTAATGAGGTTGCCAGATGTTTATTTAATGTACTGTGAGGCAAAAAATGAAGTAGAAGGTCCTTCTGGAGAGTTAGTCGAGTTAGTGGACAAAATACGAGCAAGAGGCAATCTTCCAGGATTGGCACCAAATAAGTACAGTTCCAAAGATGTCTTTTTTGAGGCGATAGAGCAAGAGCGAATTATAGAGCTAAATGCAGAGGGACATTTAGGGTTTGATCTGCGAAGATGGAGAAAGCTCGAAGAGGTTTTTCCTACTCCAGCAGGACTAGTTTACTATGATACACACGGAGTTAGAGACAGAGAGGTGTTCTTGAATGGTGTCCCCCTCGACTACCAACGAATGTACTTGTTTAAAATACCTCAAAATGAGATTGAGAGAAACCAAAACCTGACACAAAACACGCCTTGGCTTTAATTAATGAAATTAACGATGAGAAAGAGAATTTACATACCACTTATTGCAGTAATAGCATCGATGCTTATTGCCTGTGAAGATTATCCGATTGATGAGGATGGTCTATTGATAACGACTCAAACAAATTGTTTTGTAGGAAACTTCATTCTTTATGGCACGGATCACATTGATTGTCTTATCCAAGATTCAACTGTCATTGACAATGAAAACTTAACGATAAATGTGCTAGCTAAATTTGGAACTAATCTCCAAAAGGTAAAACCGGCTGCTAGTTTGTCTATTGATTCGAAGATTGAGCCTGCTATGGGAATCTGGACTGATTTTACATCCCCTAAAAATTACACGGTAATCTCGGGAAACCGCCAGGTTGAGAAGGAATATACAATTACTGTTAGACTTCAGGGGGAATAATCAACGCATAAATTTCAAGCAAAATGAAAACATATAAACGATATATGCTAATCATGATCTTCGGACTAGCCCTGGGTTGTTCAGAAGATGATGTAGTACCATCTGTTCAAAATGACTTTCTTTTAAAATCGCAAGGACCAGCCATCGTAGGAGATACTGTTGAGTTTGCGTATGCTGCGGCTACTTTAGAAGGTCATATCCAGGCCATGTACGCCAAACCAACTATTCCAGGAGGGATAGGGACAGGCTTTGACAGCCACGCCTACAGTGTAGACGCGGTTGGAAATGAAGTTGGTATAGAGCTGGCAAGACCTCAAAGCGAAGGAGAGTCTAATGCGGCGTTATTTAATGTAGACACCAACGCTGTAACGCTGAGATATTATTATGTGGTTCCGGAAAGTGCCCGTGGCCTACAATTCTCCATACAATTCAGTGTGGAAACCACTTCAGGGAAAACTACCTCACTTGCTTCAGCAACTTATAATGTGGCAAAATTGAAGATAGAACGCGAAGTTGTAATGACTGATAATGATAAGTGTTATTTCTCGCTAGCTAGAATGAAAGCCTATACTGAACAAGAGGTGATCGATCAGGGTATTGCTGATCAAATCGACTTCAGATATATCTATGATGCGCTAAATCCCGATGGTATTCCATACGGACATGCGCTGGTATCACTGGGTACTGAAGAACGCTACTTGAATGGCCGGATCATTCCGTCAAGCTTTGGTACATCCACATCTAAGATAGAAAAGCGTGCCTTTGTTAATGATATGCAACTAAGTGAGATGTTGCCTGCCACATTTGTTGATGACATAGACCTTGAAACTGTAGATCTGACCCAGACGAATGATTTTATTCTTGGTATAAATACACGAAACAGCGCTTTTGTAGAGACCTCAGATGGAAGGTATAGAGGGTTTTTGTTTTTTAAATCAGCACGGAGCAGAACCCTCAATATAGGTGTGAAATTGATGGAAATGGAGCAATAGAACAGCTCATAAAGGGAATGTTCTGATTAAATCAAATAAGAGTTTATGACAAAGAGAATGTATCAATATTTGTGGATAGCAGTTGTGCTTGTAGGCTGCCAGTCAAGGGCTGAAAATACTTCCAGCAGTTTGTTAGTAGCTGAAGAGTTCATCTACCAAAGCCAGGATGTGGACTTTCCTAGCTGCCATGCATCTACAATAGAAGAAACACCAGAAGGTTTGGCAATAGCATGGTTTGGAGGGACACATGAAAAACACGAAGACGTGGGAATCTGGTTTAGTCGACAACAGGGAACGGGTTCCTGGACCAAGCCAGTAGAATTGGTTAACGGCGTTCAGAATGATACCCTGAGGTACCCTACATGGAATCCAGTACTTTTTCATGATACCGAAAAGCTCTACCTATACTATAAAGTAGGGCCGAACTGTGCCGATTGGTGGGGAGAAATGAAGGTTTCTGGTGACAATGGTAAGGTTTGGGGAAGCAGTCAAGTATTACCTGATAGTATCTGGGGGCCTATAAGAAATAAGCCTATCGAACTAAGCGATGGACGATTACTATGTCCATCAAGCACCGAAAACAATGGATGGCGGGTACATATGGAATGGACTGTTGATGGAGGTAAAACCTGGAATCGTACCGCTGCACTGAATAATGGAGATTCCTTATCGGCTATTCAGCCTACGATCTTAGAACATGAAAATGGTGAAATTCAGATACTTTGTAGAACCAAAAGCAATCGAATTTATTCCTCATGGTCCAAGAATAACGGAGAGTCCTGGACATCTCTGGAGCCCCTTGACTTGCCAAATAATAACAGTGGAATTGATGCTGTTACGCTTAAGGATGGTCGACACGTTCTTGTGTATAATCACATAGATCGATCACGTCAAGATGCTAAAAGAAATCAACTACATGTGGCTATTTCTGATAATGGTGTTGACTGGAATGCGGTATACATGCTAGAGAACGATCCTGATATATCTCACGAGTATTCCTATCCAGCAGTGATTCAAACGAGTGATGGCCTTATTCACATAACTTATACCTGGAGACGCGAATTAATCAAACATGTAACATTAGATCCTGCGAAAATAACAACTAGTCCGATTGTTGATGGTCAGTGGCCTGCTAACAAGCTGACAGCTTTGAAATAATTTTTGAGCTATGGAATCAAAAAGAAGAACATTTCTAAAGTCTGTTAGCCTCTTGTCAGCCGGTACATTTATAGTGCCATCGCATCTGTTTGATTTTGGAAATAAAAAGCTCAAAGTCGTTCTTGTTGGTACAGGGGTACGTGGCATTAGTTTTTGGGGAAAGCGACTGGTGCAGAATTATTCAGATATATTAGAGTTTGTAGGATTGTGCGATGTGAATCCTGGCAGGTTACAATATGCTCAATCTTACATGGGAGTAGATTGTAAACTTTATCAGGATTTTGATCAAATGCTCAGAGAGAGTAAGCCAGAACTGCTTATTGTCACCACCAAAGATTCTGTACATCATGAGTATATCATCAAAGGGCTTGACTATGGGTGTGATGTCCTCACTGAGAAACCGCTTACTATTGATGAAGACAAGAGTCAGGCTATACTGGATGCTGAGCGTCGTGGCAATAAGAAATTAATCGTTGGGTTTAATTATCGATGGAGTCCTTATACAACCAAGATTAAGGAATTACTCAAAGACGGAGCCATAGGGAAAGTAACCTCAGTAGATTTCCATTGGTATCTAAATACCTATCATGGTGCATCTTATTTCAGACGCTGGCATGGCTTGAGAGAGGAAGGAGGCACGCTTTGGGTGCATAAGGCGACACACCACTTTGACTTGCTCAATTGGTGGTTGGATTCGGATCCCGAAGAAGTATTTGCTTATGGAGATTTGGAGCATTATGGGGTTAATGGTCCCTACAGCGGAACAAATTGCAGAGATTGCTCTTTTAAAACGGATTGTGACTATCACTGGGATATAACTAGCAACGACCATTATATGAAATTGTATGTGGCCAATGAAAAACATGATGGTTACGTTCGTGATAATTGCTTGTTCCGCAAAGACATCAATATTTATGATAAGATGTCTGCACAAATCAAGTATGCAAACAACACGGTTGTCAATTATTCACTGACTACATATTCGCCATATGAGGGATATCGAATTGCTTTTAATGGAACAAAAGGGCGGATAGAAGCTTGGCTGGATATTCCTTATTTGAAGGATATGAATGTAGATCAAAAAGGCCTTCATACAGCAGAGATGAGTCAGGACGAAGCGCTTTTTGAGCGAAATCCTATGATAGTCCATAAGCTTTGGGAAGATCATAAGACCATTGTGGTGACGAGTGAGAGAGCTGGTCATAACGGAGGGGATAAACGATTACATGAAAAGATTTTTTTAGATCCGGAAGGAAATGATCTTTTCGATAGAGATGCTGGAATTAGGGATGGTATCATGTCCGTGCTTATAGGAGTAGCAGCTAGAAAAAGTATAGAAGAAGAACGTCCTGTCAAAATCGCAGGATTAACAGATCTTAAACCACGAAGGGTACGCTCGAACTCGACGGGTCAGTTTTTAGAAAATAACAATGATAATGATGAAGATTAGTCGATCCCTTCAAGGGTTGAATGGAATAGTTCCACCCCTGGTTACGCCTCTAACATTGGATATGCAATTAGATGTTAGCGGATTTGAAAAGTTGATTAACCATGTGATAGACGGTGGTGTTCATGGCATATTTGTTTTAGGCACCACAGGAGAGCTCTCGCGTCTTAGCTATGATCTTAGAAAGTCCGTGATTGAGCATGCATGCAGAATTGCTAACAAAAGAGTTCCTGTACTGGTGGGAGTCACTGACACATCTATAGACGAGACGATCAGACTGGAAAAAATAGCCCATGAATGTGGAGCCGAGGCAGTGGTAGTTGCACCACCGTTTTATTATCATGTAGAGCAGGATGAGTTACTGAGTTATTTTGAAGAATTAGCGTCTGCTATGGACCTCCCAATATACCTGTATAACATGCCAGCTCGAACTAAGATACATATCAGCATTGATACGGTATTGAAAGCCTCGGAAATCGAGGGTGTGATTGGTTTGAAAGATAGCTCTGGTGATTTCTTTTATCTTCAAGAGCTTCTATTTAAGCTGAAAGGTAAAAAAGATTTTAAAGTATTTGTGGGTCCAGAAGAGATTATGGCTCAATGTGTTTTGACTGGATGTGATGGGGGTGTCAACGGTGGAGCTAATATTTTTCCTGAATTATTTGTAGAGCTCTATGAGGCAGCAGCTGCTGGTGATTTTCAGCTTGTAAAGCTACTTCAGGATCAAGTGACGCATTTGAGTACAGCCCTGTATAAAGTGGGGGGTAAGCAAGCCAACTTTATTAAGATTCTGAAAGAGGCACTTCATCAAAAAGGAATATGTGGTCCACAAATGGCAAAGCCCTATATTCCTATGCATGAGTCTGAAAGGCAAGAAGTGAAGCGCGTTCTTAAATCCCTAGCACTATCTGCCACCGAGATAAAGCATAATTTATGAGTACTGTAGATGTCGTAGTATTTGTAGTATACCTGATAGGCGTAGTTTTATTTGGTAGTTCTTTTTATAAGAAAAATAAATCGGCCAAAGCGTTTACTGTTGGTAACAGCAACATACCGACCTGGGTCATTTCAATGTCGATATTTGCTACTTTCGTTAGCAGTATCAGTTACCTAGCACTACCTGGGTTTGCCTATATTGCGGATTATAACCCGTTTGTTTTTAGTTTATCGATTCCTGTAGCGGTCTACATGGCAGTGAAATTTTTCGTGCCACTCTATCGGTCAGTAGGAAGCCCTTCAGCTTATACTTATCTAGAGCATAGATTTGGCAAATGGGCGAAGAACTATGCCGCTATCATGTACCTACTCACTCAGTTGATGAGGGCTGGAACCATACTGTATTTATTAGCTTTAACATTAAACGTCATATTGGGCTGGGATATCGTAACGATCATTATCATTACTGGTTTAAGTGTGATGATCTATTCATTGCTTGGTGGTATTCAGGCAGTCGTTTGGACAGATGCTATACAAGGCATTGTACTTGTGGTAGGAGCTATCGTATGTGCCGGAGTTCTTCTTGGATCTATGCCCGAAGGTCCGTCACAGTTGTTTGAAATTGCTAGCGAGCACAATAAGTTTAGCTTGGGTGATTACGGGTTGGATTTTAACAAATCTACGGTCTGGGTAGTACTTATTTATGGACTGTTTATCAATTTGCAAAACTACGGAATTGATCAAAACTATATTCAGCGCTATATGACAGCCAGCTCTGATAAAGAGGCGAAAAAATCCGCTCTCATGGGTGGTTTGCTATATATACCTGTATCTCTTTTGTTTCTTTTTATTGGCACTGGGTTATTTGCATATTATCAAGTCTATCCAGATGCTTTGCCAGCTGATATAATGGATGATAAAGTATTTCCACATTTCATTGTTAACGTATTACCCATTGGTATTACAGGATTACTGGTAGCCTCAATATTTGCGGCTGGGATGAGCACTGTCTCTACCAGCGTCAATAGCTCCGCGACTATTATTCTTAATGATTTTTTCAAGTTTGAGTCGGATGAAGCGTCATCTGAGCGGAAATCAATGAAAACTCTCTACTTGAGCTCTTTTGTCTTTGCTGTACTCAGTATCGGTATAGCTGTCGCTATGATCAATGTACAAAGCGCACTGGAGGCCTGGTGGAAGTTAGCATCTATATTCAGTGGAGGTATGCTCGGATTGTTTTTATTGGGTTATTATGCCAAAAAAGTTCAAAGTAAAGTGGCTATTGTGGCCGTTATAATTGGGGCCCTGGTCATTGCCTGGATGAGCCTGTCTCCTCTATTATTTGATCAAATAGGACTTGATGGTTTAATTAGTCCATTTCACAATTACCTGAACATAGTATTTGGTACAGCAGCCATTTTTCTGGTTGGTTTTATAATCGGTGTCTTTGTAAACAAAGGGAAACTAAATGAATAATCTAAAGGAAATTGGCTTTATCGTACTGATGTTGATGGTGATTTCCTGTGCTAAAGTCAATAATGCAATGGAAATGGAAAAAATAGTGGAAGAGACCTTGTGGTTTGAAACAGCTGATGGATTGGAAATGGTCCCTGACAGTACTCTCAATGTTGGAGAGTTTCATAAGCAATATCAACTGAATCCACATCTCTGGAATCGTGCGTTCGATTTCATGAAAACCCGAGACCTGACAAATATTGAAGTTGGTAGGTATGATTTGGTTCCGGATAGCCTTTTTGTAATTATTGATGAATATCGATCGAAGGATGAAGACAGTACGAGATATGAGTCTCATCGAAAATATGCAGACATACAATATTTGATAAAGGGTAGTGAGCGGATCGGAGTAAATGCGCTTGAGGAGTATGAAGTTGTAGTTCCGTATGATAAAAATAAAGACATTGCTTTCTATGAAATGCCCGAGGATAACTATCGACTAGCGAATCAGGACCGCTTCTTTGTGTTTTTTCCCAGTGACGCACATCGCCCTTGTGTTAAGGTTGAGGAAAATGATTTGGTAAAGAAGATTGTGATTAAGGTGAGAGTTGAAGGATTTCAATAGTGAATAGTACAGAATTAAGACATGTTTTGTAAAGGTAAATTTCTGAACTTGAAAAATATACTCTCCCATATCTTTCTATTTAGCTCACTGATTGGTTTGGCTCAGACCAAATCGCTACAGACCACTTCCATCCTTGAAGTAGGAACTGCAGCGAGTGTAGGAATGTCAGACGAAAGATTATGGTGGATTGATACCATGTGTACTGAGGCGATCAAAGCTTCACAAGTTCCGGGCATTGTGGCATTGGTAGCAAGAAAGGGAACGATTGTATATCACAAGGCTTTTGGCTTTGCAGATAATACACTGGAAAAAGTAATGGAGCCAGATGCTATTTTTAGAATTGCCTCTCAAACGAAAGCCATTACCGCTACTGCAGTAATGATGCTGTGGGAAGAGGGAAGGTTTAATTTGGATGACAATATTTCCAAATTCATTCCTGAATTTGGAAAGGCGCTGGTATTGGATTCACTCTATTCTGATGGTACATATACTAGTCTGGCTACCGCCAATGAAATTACTATCAGGCATTTACTCACTCATACATCTGGTATTGGTTACGGTGAAATTGATAAAGATCCTCGATTTCAAATAATCTATAGAGATGCGGGGATAACTGATCTTTTTACCACTGAAAAAATAACCATAGCTGAGAGTGTGAGAGCGCTTGCCAGGCTTCCTCTGCATCATGGACCTGGAGAAGGGTATACCTATAGCGAAGGGCTGGATGTGCTAGGTTATTTTGTGGAGGTCATTTCAGGCCTGCCTCTTGATGAGTTTATGAGATCACGGATTTTTGAGCCACTGGGCATGAAAGATACGTGGTTTTACTTACCGGAATCCAGAAGCGAACGACTGGTACCAGTCCAGACTAACCACACTGGAAAATGGCGTAGATACCCTGTAACATTTTATGATCCCGATTATCCCGTGAAAGGGGCGAAAACCTTTTTTTCTGGCGGGGCTGGTTTGATGAGCACTGCATATGATTATGCACTCTTTTTACAAATGTTTTTGAACAATGGGGAGCTTAATGGTGTGCGCTACTTAAGCCGTACGACCATAAGGTTTATGATGGCTAATCAAATTGGGAACCTTTGGGAAAATGAAACTGCAGGTCATGGATTGTCTTTTAGGATACTTAATCAAAATGGAGAAGACCAGGGGGGTAAGGGTTCTGCCGGATCATTTGATTGGGGAGGATACTTTAACACACAATATTTTGCCGACCCAAATGAACAGGTTATAGGCATATTGATGAAACAAACAAGAGGTATAGGAAATGATGATACCAGTTGGAAGTTTCGACAGCTTGTTGGTCAAGCTATAGATGATTGAAAAGTAAAATTTCAAAGACGAAGTTTTTAACTAAAACAAGGAATGAATTCTAACGGCATATTAATAAAAGGAGTACTGGTAGTTGTGAGTCTGTTATGGTTTTTCACACCGGAGATACAAGCTCAAAACTCGCATAATTTTTTCTATCAAATAGTGGTGCGCGACCATGTAGACTCTTTGGTGGTCAATCGAGATATTAGAGTAAGGGCAAGAATCATCAATCAGAGCTCTCAGGTTTATTATGAGGAAATCCACGAGGTAACTACGAATACGAATGCCCTTGCCACTATGAAAATCGGCGATGGTTCGGTGGTTTCTGGAAATATGGAAAGTCTGAATTTGGGAATAGAAGGAGAAAAATTGTACTTAAGATTAGACATTGACCCAAATGGTGGGAGTATCTATTCAGTTACGTCAATCGATCCATTACAAAGTGTACCATTGGCTAGTTATGCCAATGTCGTTAGTGAAATAGATGAATACGATCCCATATATGGCGAGTCTATTGCTTCAAAACTGACCGACCAAGATCTCTTGCCTTGGGATGAGGCTGTTGAAAGAAAGCAACATATTGGGGATGTGATTAGTGATGGGGTTGTCTTTTATGTTGATTCTACAGGAGAAAATGGATTGTTGGTTTCGACTCAAGATCATGAGGTGGTGCCATGGAGTCCTGATGGTTCTGCCAACACTGGATTAAACCATTATTCAGATGGAAAAGCCAATACAGAGTCGTTGGTTAACACATATGGAGTAGGCAATTATGCAGCTTACCACAGTGATACACTGGCGTCAGGAACGAATCAGGAATGGTACTTACCTTCTGCACTGGAATGGAGTCAAATAAATAAAGGGCTTTTTCAAGTCAACAGGGCATTGAATGAATCCATCAGTGGTTTTGAACCATTAAGTAATCACCCGTACTGGACATCTACATCAAAGAATGACACGACTGTCTATACATCCCACCTGGGTGAAGTGTCAAGCCTTGATCTATCAAAAACTGCCGCAGTAAGATCGGTACGGGAATTTAAGGGACTCTATGACGTTAAAAATTATATGTGGGATTATCTGGGAGGGCCAGAAAAAGAGAAGGGCACGCCGGTGGAAATTATTGAGAATTCAAATGGGGACGTCCTTGTAGACGAGGATGGTAAACGCGGGACGGTCTTCAGAGAAACTCCTCAAATGAAGCTTCCAGTCAAAATTACATTTAAACTACAAACGCAATATGATCCTGGTGCTAGTGAGCCGCCAAACTTATTAAGAGGTACTGGTGATTTTAGAATCTTTTTTGGTGGCATGCCTACAGGTGAACCATATCAGCCTATGTCAGAGTCTAATCTTGGGCTCTTTGAGGGGGTGCAGTTTCGTATTCACCCACATCTGGACAAGTCCGGTATTAGAGTATATACCTATAATGGTGATGATAGGGAGCCACATACCTGTACTTCAGTCTGGATGAGATATGTTGACCCCAGTAAACTGAAAGATGATGCTGGGAACCCAATAACAGGTTTAGTCAGTGATGAGTGTCAGCGACGTGGCAATCAATGCGGATGGGAAAGAGTAGGGTTGTTTGAGGATGGATTTGGCCTTGAAAATATGGAACAGGCACTGGTTACTATCATCATATCAGATTCCATTATTTCTATATCTGCTAACCATCGAACTTGGACAGTGGATACTGATAACCCTGATACTGATGATATAGTAGGCCCTTTTCTGCGATTTGATGGCATAAGTGCAATGGCGATAGATCATACCAATATAAGCCGAGGGTATGACTACATTAAAATTGAGGACCTTAAAATCGTTCCGTTAAATGATTAGAGGCTGGATTGATTTTAAAATGACAGAAACAATGAAACGAGCACAGAAGAATAATTATTGGCGTACTCAGAGTGTATTACTTCTGCTCTTGGTCACATTTCAAGCGACACACACCTTTGGACAAAAAGGAAATCCCGAACAACCAAATATCATTTTTATTATGGCTGACGATCTGGGTTATGGAGATATTGGGGTGTATGGACAGAGCATACTGAAAACACCTAATATTGATCGTCTGGCAACTGGAGGTATGCGTTTTACCCAGGCCTATGCAGGAGGATCGGTGTGCACTCCATCCCGAAGCGTATTCATGACAGGGTTACATGGAGGTCATACAGTGGCGAGAGATAACGTGCCTCATTACGATACTTACCTGGAAGAGGAGCACGTCACATTGGCGCAGGTGCTCAAAAGTACCGGATATGCTACAGGGGGTGTAGGGAAATGGTCACTTGGAGATGCAGGTACAGTCGGGCGAGCAACTAACAAAGGGTTTGATATGTGGCTGGGATATCTTAATCAAGATCATGCCCATTACTACTACCCTGACTATCTAGATTACAATGACACGATTTTGGGACTTCCCGGAAATACACTTTTACGAGACCACTATAGCCATGATGTCCTGACCAATGGAGCATTGAATTTTATACGGTCATCTGCTGATCAGCCCTTTTTTTTATACGTAGCTTATACAGTACCTCATTACGCTGCTCCTGAAGAAGACGAACATGGGCTTACCGTGCCAAGTACAGCTGCATTTGATGGTAATCAGTGGCCTACAAGCGCTAAGAAGTATGCAACGATGCTTGATAAATTAGATGCCGATGTAGGCAGAATTACCGATTTGATTCAGGCATTGGATTTAGCTGAAAATACACTTATTGTGTTTACGAGTGACAATGGTGGTCACAGTACTACATATAAGCCATTTAATACCAATGGTCCTCTGAGAGGATACAAAAGAGACCTTACAGAAGGAGGTATTAGGGTTCCATTTATAGCGTATTGGCCCGGGCATATTCCTGATGGTGTTGTGAATGAAGAGGTCATTGCTTTCCAGGACATGTTGCCAACTTTCGCAGCATTAGCTGGAGCAAAAGCTCCAGAGAATTGTGATGGTATTTCTGTAGTTAATGCTCTTTTAGGAAATGCACAAGAAGAACATCACGAGCAATTATACTGGGAATATGGTCATTGTCGTGCCCGGTTTGATCAGGCAGTTCGACTTGGGAATTGGAAGGGGATACGATTGGGAAAAGACAGCCGAATAGCTTTGTATGATTTGTCAAATGATGTATCAGAAAGCCTCAACGTTGCTGAGAAAAACCCCGATGTAGTTAGGCAAATTGCTCGGATTATGAATGCAGAGCATGTTCCCAATGAACGATACCCAGTGGGAGAACGCTATGACGGATCTGCTATTTGGCAGAATGAATCACCCTTCTCTATGGATAAGCGAAAAGGAAATTGAAACGATAAACTAAGAAATCATGGGCAATAGATTAATAGGGGAGCTCCCAAAAATAGGTATAAGGCCTGTCATTGATGGCAGAGAGCGAGGTGTACGAGAATCGCTCGAACAGCAAGTAATGGATTTGGCTAAAGCTGCGGCCAGGTTTATAGAAGAAAACATATATTTTCCTGGTGGTGAAAAAGTGGAATGTGTAATATCTGACACGTGCATTGGGGGGGTAGCTGAAGCGGCTATGTCAGCAGAAAAATTTCAGAAAGAGGGCGTGGGTGTATCGCTGACTGTTACTCCCTGCTGGTGCTACGGCACAGAGGTCATGGATACAGATCCACTCACCCCCAAAGCTATTTGGGGTTTCAATGGTGCAGAAAGGCCAGGTGCTGTGTATCTGGCGGCAGCCATGGCGGGCTACAATCAAAAAGGCATACCTGTATTTGGGATATACGGGCGAGACGTGCAAGACGCGGGGGACACCTCTATTCCAGAGGATGTTCAAGCCAAGATTCTTCAATTCATTCGATCTGGGCTCGCCGTGGCTCAGATGAAAGGTAAGTCCTACCTCTCCATTGGCTATAGCTCGATGGGAATTGTAGGGTCGATGGTTGATTCCAATTTTTTTCAGGATTACCTCGGTGTGAGGTGTGAGTTTGTGGACTCTACTGAAGTTCTGAGAAGAGTAGAGCAGGAAATTTATGACAAGGATGAGTATGACAAGGCCTTGAAGTGGACGAAGGAGCATTGCCATGAAGGTAAAGACTACAATGCGCCAGATAAACAGGCGGACAATGATCGCAAGGAGCAAGAGTGGCAAACTGTAGTGAAAATGACGCTAATCTGTCGTGATCTCATGATTGGCAATGAGAAGCTGATGGAAATGGGTTTCCGGGAAGAAGGTTTAGGTAGGAATGCGATTATGGGTGGATTTCAGGGACAAAGGCAGTGGACAGATTTCTTACCAAATGGAGATTTTACAGAGGCTATCTTAAATTCTTCATTTGATTGGAACGGCATAAGACAAGCATTCATTTTTGCAACTGAAAATGACAGTCTTAATGCGGTATCCATGCTATTTGGTCACTTATTAACTAATACCGCTCAGATTTTTTCCGACGTACGTACCTATTGGAGTCCGGATGCTGTGAAACGCGTTACCGGGCATGAACTATCAGGTAAATCCAAAGATGGGATCATACATTTGATCAATTCAGGATCAACGACACTGGACGCTACCGCCCAGCAGCGAGATACAAAAGGTCATCCCGTGATGAAACCTTTCTGGGAGATTACTCAAGATGAAGTTTCAAGATGCCTGGAGCATACTAAGTGGCCCCAAGCGATTCGGGAATATTTTAGAGGTGGCGGGTATTCATCCCAATTTAGAACGGCGGGAGAAATGCCCGTGACCATGTGTCGACTGAACCTGATTAAAGGTCAGGGACCAGTATTACAGATCGCCGAGGGGTGGACAGTAGAACTTCCTCAAGAAGTACATACCATACTGGATGAGAAAACGAACCCGACATGGCCAACCACATGGTTTGTCCCCAGATTGGACAGCAGTGATGCGTTCAAGGATGTCTATTCTGTAATGGCTAACTGGGGTGCTAATCATGGAGCCATTAGTTATGGTCACATTGGTTCTGATTTGATCACTCTGGCATCCATGCTGAGAATACCTGTTTCCATGCACAATGTATCTGAGGAGAATGTATTTAGGCCGGGTTGTTGGTCGGCATTTGGCGGGGAAAAAACTGGCGCAGACTACAGAGCTTGTGGAGTCTATGGATCACTTTACGGAATTTAGTCTTTGGAAAATTTAAACATTGAGGTCATGAAAGTTCAGCTTATTTCGTTTCTGGTACTATTCCTATTGTGTGGCTTAGTGTCAGTGTATGCTCAGTCATCCAGTGTAGTTGCCGGAGGGGATGTCTCGGAATCCGATGTAAATGTGAGTTATTCAGTAGGATTGGTGGTATATACTTCTTTTCAAAGCCCGGAGTTTTATCTATCACAAGGTATTCAACATCCAACACTCCGGATGAAGGAAGTCGTGGACACTACTTCCATTTTGGGAACTCCCTCGTTTAGGGTCTCAGTTTTTCCAAATCCAGTAGTTGAGACACTCAATTTGCAGTTAGAAGAAGAAAGCCGACAATTGAATGGCTCATTTGTGCTACATACCCTCTGGGGGGAAAAAATACAAGGAGGACCAATATCGTCCAGGCAACTATCAATACCTCTTTCGAATTACCCAGAGGGGATTTACCTCCTTCAGGTATATCAAGGAAAAGAACTTGTCAAAACATACAAAATCATAAAAGATTAAGTGATGAAAAGAAATCAGTACAATAACGTAGCCTTACTTGCCTTTGCGCTGGCGTTTATCAGTTTCAGCAACGCATTTGGACAAGTGCCAATTGGGTTTAGCTATCAGGCGGTTTTGACCGATAAGAATGGCGAAGCAATCAGTGGATCAGTGGGTTTAAAGATTAGTTTGCTTCAGGGTGCTGAGATGGATAAAACGGTATATTCAGAGAGACATAATGTCATCAGCGATATCAATGGATTAACAAGTGTGATCATTGGGGGTGGAGATGAAGTTTACACCGGTAATTTAGTGGAGATTGATTGGTCTCAAGGTCCGTTTTTTATTAAAACCGAGATTTCTACTACAGGAGGGTTTAACTATAATATCCAAACAATATCGGAGTTGGTTAGTGTGCCTTATTCACTACATGCGCAAAGGGCAGGAGAACTGTCAGCCACTTTCGAGGAGCGGGATCCAGTTTTTTCTAATTCGATCGCCAGTACTATTACTGAAGCTGATATTTCAGAGTGGAACAGTCTATCCACTAAGGCCTTGCATTTCATTGGAGAGGAGTTCGGTGGTGGTATTGTATTCTATATCGAATCAGGTGGAGAACATGGACTCATCGTGTCAAAAATGCCATTTGATGATCTGGTTGTTTGGGGTGCCTCTATGACCGATGCCCAAGCCATGAGTACCTATGATGGTTTAAGCAACACAGCAGCTATTGTCAATGCGTATGGTGATGGTGACTATGCTGCTAAGAAATGCACTGATTTCACCTCCGAGGGTCTTGATGACTGGTACCTACCATCGGTAGATGAGCTTAAGCTACTGATGAAAGCAGCATATGAAGTAGACAAGTCGGGATTAGCAGATGGGCTACTTTGGAGCCAGGATTACTGGACTTCTACAGAGATCGATGACACCACGGTTTTTAGTTTGGGTATAGAAGGTGTCACAATCACTTCTAAGTCTGAGGTAAAGGGAGTGTTGGCTATCCGCGCTTTTTGATAAACACCTAATTGAAATAGCTTATGAACAGTCTGACCGTCAACCAACCAAAAAAACTTGTAATTGGTCCCGGGATACTAGATCGATTGTTTCAGGAAGTGGTTGAAAACTCATCCAACCCATTTGTAATTATTGATCCGCATGTGGCTGTTCAGTTAGAGCCTTACTTAAAAGGGTTCAAACGGAGTAATGTCAAGCTAAAGGAATTTTTGGCGTCCAAGTCTGAACCCAAATTTTCTGATTTTGACAATGCCCTCATGGCAGCACGTGATCACGGAGCAGATTATGTTTTAGGTATTGGTGGCGGAAGTGTTTTGGATATTTCTAAGTTAGTTGCTTCACTTATCGATAGAGAGGGTTCTCTTTCCCAATATGTAGGAAAAGGTCTCATAGGAGTCAGAAAGATACCTTTGTGTTGTGTGCCCACCACCTCTGGAGCGGGAAGTGAAGCCTCTCCCAATGCAATTATTATTGATGATACCGATAATGCAAAGAAGGGTATAATTGATCCGGTTCTTGTTCCGGACGCAGTTTACATCGACCCGAAACTCATGGTCACTTTACCCAAGTCTGTCACAGCATATACAGGACTGGATGCGTTGACGCACTGTATCGAAGCTTATGCAAATAGGAATGCTCATCCTGTGATCGACGTATATGCTTTGGAAGGTATTCGATTGATTGGCCAAAACCTGAGCAGTGCCATTGGCAATGGTCATGATTTGGAAGCAAGAGAAAAAGTGGCATTAGGTGCATATTATGGAGGGATGTGCCTTGGCCCGGTAAATACTGCGGCGGTGCATGCGCTGGCATATCCGCTTGGTACTTATTATAAAATAGCACATGGTTTGAGTAATGCTCTGTTATTACCTTATGTGTTGGAGTATAATCTGGAAGTCGCAGCGTCGCGATATGCGAATATAGCCATGGCTATGGGTGCCATCCAGCAGCGAACGGATCTTCAAACCGCATTAGAGGGAGTGAAGATCATTAGGAAGCTCATCACTGATTGTGGAATACCAGCTAGCCTTTCAGAGATGAACGTTGAAACAGGTAAAATTGAGTATTTGGCCTCTGAGGCTATGAAGATCCAGCGATTGTTATCGAACAATGTAAGAGAGTTGAGCATGGAAGATGCCACCTCCATTTATTTAAAGGCATATTAGATGAAAAAGTTTAAAGGGGTTATAGTCCCAATGGTTACTCCACTTAATGAGGATTATTCCATTGATGCTCGAGCAGTAGAAAAAATGATTGCTACAATAATACGGACGGATGCTGTACCATTCATATTAGGTACCACTGGGGAATCAGCTTCTCTTTCTCAGACCCAAAAATTGGACTTAGTAAAGTACACCGTAAATGCCGTCAGTGGTAAGTGTAGAATATTTGCAGGTATTTCAGGTACAAGCTTGATAGAATCTGTGGAGTGTGCACAAGCCTACCGAGATATGGGTGTAGACATACTGGTGAGCACCTTGCCGTACTATTTCCCAATAGAGCCAGTAGATATGATCAGGTATTTTGATCAGTTGGCCAATGAAATCGACAGCCCGCTAATGCTGTACAATATGCCCGCTATGGTCGGGGAGTCGATTCCACTGACTGTGGCACAGCAACTGAGTAAACATCCTAATATCGTCGGAATGAAAGATTCAGAGCGGGATATTCAGCGGCTTAATGAATCCATTGAGCTATGGAAAGATCGTGAAGACTTTGGTTTTTATATTGGCTGGGCAGCACAGTCGGCACACGGAGTATTGAATGGAGCAGATGGTATAGTTCCCAGTACAGCCAATCTTGTTCCAGACCTGTATGACCAATTGTATAGAGCAGCGTGTAATGGCGAACAAGAAGGTGCTTTTGAATTGCAGCGGGTGACTGATGAGTTATCATCTATCTATCAGAAAGGTAGGAAACTCAACACATCGCTTCCAGCACTCAAGGTGATTCTGGCTGAGCAGGGAATTTGCCAGGCTACCGTAATGCCTCCACTTTATAACATTAGTCAAGACGAATGCATCAAGATTAAACAAACCTTGCAAAAGCATTAAAAAATGGAACAGTCCTTATGAAGCGCATCAGTGAAATAGATAGCAAACCGATTCTTGCAATTACAATGGGGGACCCAGCGGGGATCGGTCCGGAGATAGCCGCTAAGTATTTAGCTCACCCCCATGTAAATGAAAAAAGCTGGCCATTGCTTGTGGGTAACACGGCGATCATGAAAAAGGCGTTTGAATTGATTGGTGTATCCCTGAAGTTGAATTCAATCAATGAGGTTTCTGCGGCAACATTTCAGAAAGGGGTCGTGAATGTACTTGAAGTATCTACTGAGGACGCTGAGCGCATTGAGTACGGACAAGTGTCAGAAGTAGCAGGCGATTTGGCTTTTCGGTCTGTGACAAAAGCCATTGGTTTGGCTTTGAATAATGAAGTGGCTGGTACGGTCACTGGTCCTATTCATAAGGAGTCGCTCAATAAGGCAGGGCACAAATTTGCTGGCCATACAGAGATTTTTGCGCATTATACCAAGGTCAGGAAATTTGCGATGCTGCTAGTGGAAGAAAACTTCAAGGTTATTCATGTATCTACCCACGTATCTCTGCGACAAGCCTGTGATCTGGTTAAGAAAGAGCGGGTTTTAGAAGTCATTCATTTAATAAATGATGGACTGAAAAGACTTGGGATAAATCAGCCAAGAATTGGGGTAGCCGGACTCAATCCCCACGCGAGTGATGGTGGATTGTTTGGTAACGAAGATGCTGATGAGATTTTACCGGCAGTAGAGCAGGCCAAAAGGGAAGGAGTGATTGCAGATGGCCCCATACCTCCGGATACACTTTTTGCTATGGCATATGGTGGCAAATACGACGGCTGTGTGGCCATGTACCACGATCAGGGGCACATTCCTTTTAAAGTGATCGGTTTTAACTGGGATCAGGAGACTAAAAAAATGAAGAGTGTAAAAGGAGTAAACATTACGCTGGGCTTACCAATTATCCGTACGTCGGTAGATCATGGTACGGCCTTCGAGATAGCTGGTAAAGGGATTGCCAGTCCAGACGCATTATTTCATGCAGTAGAATATGCTGAGAAACTGATTAATTAAGTATTCTAATAGATGATTCTAGTAATAGCCGATGACTTCACAGGAGCAGCTGAAATCGCTGGAATTGGACTGAACCATGGACTTAAGGTCGTTGTACAAACGGACCTTAAGATAAGCAGTGATGCAGATATGGTCGTTATATCAGCAAACACCAGGTCCTTGACAAGACATGCGGCCGTTGAAAAAATGAAACAACTATCTGAAACGCTGAAGTGGGTGGATTTTAATTTCATCTACAAGAAAATTGACTCTGTCCTGCGTGGACATATAGTGGCAGAACTTCAGGCTCAGATGGAGGTGATGAATTTGAAGAATGCAATCATTGTTCCCGGAAATCCCTTGCTAGGGAGAACGACCGTAAATGGGAAGTTATTTGTAAATGGGAGACAACTATCCGAAACAGAATTCGCAATAGATCCTCATTTTCCGGCAAAATCTTCTAACGTTTTCCGTCTATTGGATCCTAGTGAAGAAAATAAACTGATTTATCTTCAGCCGAAGAAGGAAATTCCTGGTGGGGTGGTAGTTGGTGAAGTATCCTGCGCAAAAGATCTTGAGTACTGGGCCTCATTGCAATCAGCTGATAGGCTGTATGTAGGAGCGGCTAACTACTTTGAGGCACTACTGTCATATCAAGGCATCAAGCCCTCCCGGGTTAAACCCTTTTTTCCTTTTGGCAGACGAGTGCTTTGTGTGGAAGGTTCATCATACCTCAAGTCTAAGGGTTTTGATCAAGTGCTGCTCAAAAATGGAGTTGTCTTCTCAGACATTCCCGATGACATTTATTGGAATAAGGACTTTGGGTATAATCTCCTGAATTCATGGAGCGAAGATGTCAAAGAGGCTCTTAAGCATGGGAATGTCTGCGTGACGATTAGAAAAAAGGGAAGTGCTGAGATTGGTCTTTCAAAACGACTAAGCGAAGTTCTAGGTGAATTATTGCGGCAGGTTACAGCAGGCTCCATCATTGATGAATTGGTCATAGAGGGAGGAGATACTGCCGCTGCGCTGTTGAAAACACTAATGATCGAAAGGCTTCAGCCAGTTCAGGTTTTAGGTCACGGTGTGGTACGAATGGAAGTTCTCGGGGATCGCAATTTTTATGTTACCACAAAGCCAGGTAGTTATCAATGGCCTGATATATTCAATTTATCCAATTAACGAAGAATTAGTATGTCTCTACATTTAATTGATTATTCAATAATAGCACTCTCGCTTCTTGTACCCATATATATCAGCATATATTTTGCCAAGCGGCAGACTGACACCGCAAATTATTTCAAAGGGGGTGGAAATATTCCAGCATGGGCTGTAGGAGTGTCCATATTGACCACCCTGATTAGTAGTGTTACTTTCCTGGCTTATCCGGGTAGTGGCTTTTCTTCCAACTGGATATTGCTTGTTCAGGGGATTATGGTACCGGTTACGATGGTGTTTTTTGTAAGTTTCATTGTGCCTTTATATCGTAAGGTGATCGGATTGAGTGCATACGAATATTTTGAGAGACGCTTTGGTTTTGGTGCCCGTTTATACACTTCTCTGGCCTTCTTTCTTGCTCATTTCTCCAAGATGGGGACAGTTTTTTTCCTAATCGCTTTGGCTTTTTCAAAAATGACAGGAGTGGGAATGGTAGAAATGATTTGGATTTTGGGGGCACTAATTATTCTGATTACTTTGATTGGAGGTATCGAAGCAGTGATCTGGATGGATGTCATCCAGGGGATCATTCTGGTAGTTGGAGGTATTTTGACCTTGGGTATAATTATCTACTCCACTTCAGGTGGGCTTCCTGCAATTATTGAAGTCGCAAACAAGGGTGGAAGGATTGGCTTTGGTCCGTATACTTTTGATTGGACAAGCCTTACTTTCTTTGTCATGGCATTGAATGGCGTCTTTTACGCCATTCAGAAGTATGGGACAGATCAGACAATAGTACAGCGGTATTTGGCTGCCAAGTCAGACAAGGATGCCATCAGAGCCTCATTGATGGGCGTGCTACTCAGTGTGCCGGTTTGGGCTATGTTTATGTTCATTGGTACAGCATTATATAGCTACTACCAAATAGGAGGAGCGACACTTCCAGAAGGAATCAGGCCGGATGCCGTATTTCCACATTTTATCATGACCGAACTACCTGTGGGTGTGATAGGGTTGGTATTGGCTGGGCTGCTGGCAGCGGCGATTTCTAGTCTTGATTCAGATTTGAATTGCCTTGCTGCAATTTTTATGGAAGACTATTATCTCCGTTTTCGGCCCAATACATCCCCAAAAAAGCAACTGTTGGTGAGTAAGCTGGTCGTGATAGTGGCTGGGATAGGATCTATTCTGGTTGCGTGGTATTACATAGGACAAAACGGGAAAGGTGTGTTGGGTGTAGTATTTAGTCTTTATGCCATATTCTCCGGAGGCATAGCAGGATTGTTCTTACTGGGCGTCTTCAGTAGCAGGGCCAATAGGAAAGGTGCTTACATAGGCATAATTGCCAGCGTGCTTTTTACGGCCTATGCCTTATTCACTTCCACCAAAATACCGATGAGCGGTGGGGAGCGGTTGCTCATTGATTTGGGAGATTACAACTTTTCCCACCACAAATACATGCTAGGTGTTTACAGCCATTTTGTGCTCTTCGTAGTGGGGTATCTCGCCAGCCTCTTCTTCAAAAAGCCCAAGAACATCGAGGGGCTTACTTACAAAGGCTGGAGTCGGCTAAAAAAACATCGCTTGACTACATCAGAATAATTGACACAACGAAAAAAAACCATTTGAAATGCGTAAGAAAAACTTCATTTTTTCTCTCTTGAATGTTAGCCTAGTTGGTGGACTCTGCTTGTTTTTATTTTCGTTTCAAAGTGCTACTAAAAACAAGACTCACTTTGCACTAGACCAAGCAGTCATCGTTTTAAAACCTGATAACCAAAAGACAAGGCGTTCTGCCGAGTTTCTTCAAATGCAAATTTCTACCCGAACTGGACTAGAATTGGAAATTGTTGTGGGTGAACCCAATCCAGTACGACCTTCTATTGTAGTGGGAAATGTGTCTGATTTTGAGAACGTTGAAAGCAGTGAAATTTTGAAGAAACCTGAAGCCTATGCTATCTGGATCGACGATTCAGATGATTCGTTTCGTTTGAATGTTTCAGGTAGCGATGAGAGAGGTGTGTTGTTTGGCGTTGCTCGATTGATCCGCGAACTCTACCTGAGTGACGGATTCATTGCGGTGGCTAGTGATGTAGATATCGTAGATTCTCCGGGTGATCAACTTCGTGCACAGCAAATAATCAGTAATGTTCAAGGTGAAGATAAGTTTATGGACTGGGATGACTCGGAGGATGTCAGGCAATTTATTGATGACATGATCATTTTCGGGGCAAATGGTTTTGAGCCCACCAAACCAGAGCTGATAGACGATTATTTGGAAAATCTGGGACTGGATTTGTTTATTAAGTTAAAATGCCAGGACATTATCGATCTTAATAAGGAAGAAGATACCACAATCAAAGAATTCTTTGCTGCATATAAAGGAGTGGATCATATCACCACATATGGTGGAGATGCGAGTGGTTCTGTAGAGCCATCTTTGTTTTTCCCTTACCTAGATCGTGTTATCCCACAG
The DNA here is from genome assembly GCA_024305105.1 of Marinoscillum sp. GTDB lineage: Bacteria > Bacteroidota > Bacteroidia > Cytophagales > Cyclobacteriaceae > Marinoscillum. Next base: position 4,016 of record JAMWZA010000054.1, on the reverse strand, counting down.
CTTACGGACTCTCAGGCAGGAGCCAAATGGTGGTATTCCAATCAATGCTTGGAAGATCACGCCAAAGATTTTGACGAGTATATCTTCGATTTTATCAATACCAACAAGCCTGACTATCTCTATGGGATGGTATACGGGCCATGGACTAAGCGCGGAATTACCGAAATAAGAGCTGACTTGCCGGCACAGTATGTCATGAGACATTTTCCAGATATCTGCCATCCAAGATGGGCGCAGTATCCAGTACCCCAGTGGGATCGTGCTTTTGCGCAAGTATGGGAGCGCAACAAAAGTATCTATGCCATGCCCGAGATGATGCTTGACATTTACAGAGCCACCAGAGAAAACACGGTCGGCAGTCTGCCTTATAACCATACGGGCGTTTACAACGACCTCAATAAATTTGCATGGAGTGCAGCTGGCTGGAATCCGGAAGTGGAGATTGACGATTTACTTCATGATTATGCCAAAGCCTTTGTCGTGCATGACTTTGAAAAGCTTCCGAGCGGAATAGCAAGAGCATCCAATCTGTCTAAAATAGAGTTTTTGGAGAAAGCCGAAGATTATGTTGTGAAAGGACTGAGTCTTTTGGAGGCCAACTGGAAAAGAGAACTGATTGATAATGAAACTACAGAGGAGGCACTTGATTATTGGATCAGTATTGCAGATTGTATTGGAGGCGCAGATAAGAACTGGCGAGTAGAGATGTTCTTATACAAGGCTCGGGTAGATGCTCAGATCAAGCGAAAAGTTGATATTGAAAAGCGTATTGAGGATGAAGTCTATCAACACATTGCCGAGGTAAAGCTATGGAACCAGAAGACAGTGGTAAATCACGTCAATACCATCTTCGATAAGGTCAACACCGAATTTCAATCAAAGGTGAAGTTTCTCGCAGAGCTTGATGCATTAGGGCTCACAGGGAGATATGGTGATATTGATAGGATCACCTCAAATATTTACAGTTCGCTTGGTGATAAGTATTGGATATTGGATCAGCTGGAAAATGCCGAGAGTATAGAAGATCTTCAATCAATGCTTAACTATGAGGAGGTTGAAGAAGCTGAATTCTACGACAACCTTGGACTTGCAGGTCAGCAACCACATTTGGTACGAGCATTTACTTGGGCAGAAGACCCGGGTTTTGTTTATTCTCCCATAGAGTGGGTTGATAATAGAGTGAACTCAGATGACCGGCACTCGCAGCACACCCATGCGCTTGCCAGATACGACTCTCCTCTCATCATGCAGTATGACAGCTTAGACCCTAATGCTCAGTATCAATTGAAGGTAGTCTACAATGGCCCATTTGATATTACTATCAAGTGTACAGCTGATGACCAAATTTTAGTTCATGATTTTATTGGAGATCTGGATCAGGATATTAGGACTTTTAGCGTACCCAGAGCCACAACCAGTGATGGTCAGCTCAAACTCCAGTGGATTCAGGCAAAGGAAGACATCATGCGGGGTGTTTCGGTATCAGAAATATGGTTGACAAAAAGTCCATCATTACGGTAAATGCAAATTATTATATTACAAATAATGTAAAATAGGGTAATATAAAATATAAATACGCTAAAATACGTAAGAATAACGCTTCTAGATTTAGATAAATTGTAAGTCAGTATTATTAACAACTTATAAATGTTTAAATGATGAAGAAGATGTACTTGTTTTTACTAGGGTCACTGACTTGCCTGGCTCTCACCACTTCAGCCAGTACCCTTTCCGGTGGAGATGTTGGTTCAGGGATTTACCATTTGATTAACTTAGAACACGGAGGTAGAATTGATGCCGATCCCAACAATGGACTATCGTTGGGGTCTGGAGATGGAAGTGACCGCAGATGGGAGTTGATCCACGATAGTGATGGCGAATATCTGTTAGAATGCCAATCTTCCAGCAGGCGGTATCTAACAGAAAGTAGTGGGAATATTGAGTGGGATGAAAATGGTACCACAGTAAATAATGATGACCGATGGATACTTATTCCAGTTGGCAGCAACTATAAACTAAAAAATAGGGACAGTGGTAGGTATTTGATAGTAGATGATAATGAGCTAGAGATGGCAGATGATGATTCTGGAGACAAAGCAATCTGGCAATTTAGCTGTGCTACTGGTACTTGCGTGGATGTACCTGCTACAGGTGGAGCTGGGATTTTTAATATCGAAAGCCTGAGCCAGGGAGATAATATAGATGCTAACCCCAATAACGGCCTTTCGCTTAATAGTGGGGACGGTTCTGACAAAAGATGGGAGCTCATTCATCGAGGTAATGACATTTATTTAATTGAATCAAAAGCTAATGGCCGACGGTATTTGTCAGATAATAATGGTACACCTGAGTGGGATAATTATGGATCATCCACTTCGTCAGATGAACGCTGGGAGCTTATTGCTAGTAATGGGAATTATAAATTCAGAAACGTAGGTAGCGGGGACTATTTGAAGCGATCAGGAAATGATATTACCTTGTCTGGCAGTGATTCTGGTAATGATGTGGTTTGGGTGTTGAATTGTGCTACAGGTGCATGCACATCGCCGGCTCCAGAATTAATTGTAGGAGATGGGATATTTAATTTAGTAAATGATGGTAACAATGGTGTCATAGATGCTGATCCGAATAATGGTATTTCACTCGGGTCGGGTAGCGGGTCCGATAGAAGTTGGGAGATGATCCACGATGGTGACGGTCAGTACTTATTGGAGTGTCAATTTTCAGGCAGGAGATACCTGACTCAAAACGGAGGGTCAGCCGAGTGGGATGATGATGGGTCCAATGTAAGCGATGTAGACAGGTGGGAGTTTGAGGCTTCAGGAAGCAGTTTTAAAATCAGGAACGTGAGTAGTGGAGAGTATCTTCGCCGATCAGGAGATGATGTTGTACTTTCTTCAAACTCCTCTGGAGATGATGCGAGTTGGACTTTTAATTGCTCTAGTGGTGACTGCACTATTCCTGAAGGCGGTGAGGTTACCCCTCCCCCTGCCAATGGGTCGGAAGATTGGGTGCAATTGTTGGGCCCAGAGCAAGAGATAAAGGGTGATGATATTGAGATCATTGATAATTCTGGTGGTGACGTACTCGTAGATTGTGATGGAACTAGAGGACATGTTGCTAAAAACTTCGCCCCGGTAAGTTTACCCGCAGAAATTACCTTCAATTGGCGATCTACATTTGATCAAAACTCTAGTGAGCCTGCTGATGGTGACCTTAGAGGCACCGGCGATTTCAGAATTTCGGTAGTGGGGGTACCTTCTGGAGAATCTCATGAAGAACTGAATGAGGGCAATTTGGGCATGTTTGAGGGTATTCAATTCCGGGTATTTCCTCATCTCGATGAATCTGACGAAAGAGAATGGACATATGAGGATCCAGAAGATCCAGAACCACATACCGCAACTTCTATTTGGGTGAGATACACAGATCCAGATAGGCGTACTGGCTATAACGATGAGCCACATACGGGATTGCAAAGTGATGCTTGTCAAGGCAGAAATAGAACAAACCTAGAGACTGGCGAAAGGGAAACACACAACTGTGGGTGGGACCGACACGACATCCAGGGTGGAGGATTTGATATAGAATACGGCGAAACCATGCCAATGCGGATTTATGTGTCAGAAACTACAGCCTATATTGAAGCCAATGGAAGAAGATTCGAAATTAGTCCTGATGACGTTCGCTTTGACCAATTGTCTGCGATTGTGATTGGTCTGACTAACACCAGCCGAGGATACGAAACTTTTGAGATCTCAAATCTGCAAGCAACTTCTTTAGGGTCTGGCTCAAGGCAAGCGGAGGCTAATGAAACGATAGGCCAAATGCTAAAGCATGACTTATATCCAGTACCTACCACTAAAACGCTCTTCGTTAACCGAACTGAGAATGTCAATACAGTGGAAATATTTAATACTGATGGACAATTGATTCTATCTCAACCTAATTTGTCAGCAGATCAAATGGCCATCGATGTGGAAGGCCTGGAGTCCGGAGTATATACAGTGCGTATC
>JAMWZA010000053.1 GCA_024305105.1 Marinoscillum sp. | reverse complement strand
CCTTTAAGATGCACCATGGTCATCGAGGGTTGAACCATCCCGTAAAAAATCTGAATTCTGGACGCAGTGAAGTTACTTCTCAGAATCACGGTTTTTCTGTAAATATGGATTCCTTAAAGAATTCGAAAGCAGCTGAATTAACCCATCTCGATTTAAATGATGATACTGTTGAAGGCTTACGATTAAATGGCCAGCCTGCATTCTCTGTGCAGTATCATCCGGAATCATCCCCAGGACCCCATGATTCCACCTATTTATTTGACGATTTTATACAACTAATTAATGATCAGAAATCATGAGTATTATTGAAAGTGTACACGCAAGACAAATTTTAGATTCAAGGGGAAATCCAACCATCGAGGTTGATATAATCACTGAAAATGGCTTTCTTGGACGTGCTGCAGTACCGTCAGGTGCCTCTACCGGAGAGCATGAGGCTGTTGAGCTAAGAGATGGAGATAAGTCTAAATACCTCGGAAAAGGTGTATTGAAGGCTGTGGAAAATGTTAATGAATTAATCGCACCAGAAGTGGTAGGCTTGTCAGTGTTCGAACAGAAGCTGATTGATGATACCATGATTGAATTGGACGGAACACCAAACAAAGCCAAGCTTGGAGCCAATGCGATATTAGGCGTTTCTCTTGCAGTTGCTAAAGCTGCTGCAGACGAATCCGCTCAGCCTTTGTTTCGATATTTAGGAGGAGTAAATGCACACGTTCTTCCAGTACCGATGATGAATATCATCAATGGTGGATCTCACTCTGATGCACCTATCGCATTTCAGGAATTTATGATTCGACCAGTAGGTGCTCCTACATTTAGTGAAGCATTGAGAATGGGTGCTGAGGTGTTTCATAGCCTAAAAAGTATTATCAAAGCCAAAGGGCTTAGCACTGCTGTAGGTGATGAAGGTGGGTTCGCTCCTAACTTCTCAGGCGGTACTGAGGAAGCGCTTGATAGTGTGATCGAAGCAATAGAGAAAGCTGGTTACAAAGCTGGTTCTGATGTGACCATCGCGATGGATTGTGCATCATCTGAGTTCTTTGAAGACGGTAAATATAACTATGCCAAGTTCGAAGGAGATAGCGGCTCTGTAAGATCTAGTGCAGAGCAAGTAGATTACCTTGCTTCTCTCATAGAAAAGTATCCAATCGATAGCATCGAGGATGGGTGTGATGAAAATGACTGGGAAGGATGGAAACTCCTTACTGAGAAAATTGGAAGTAAATGTCAACTTGTAGGGGATGACCTATTGGTGACGAATGTCAAATTCCTGGAAAAAGGAATCAAAGAAAAGGCAGCTAACTCTATCCTGATTAAAGTAAATCAGATTGGTACTTTGTCTGAGACTTTTGCGGCAATCGAAATGGCTCACAAGGCAGGTTGGACAGCTGTAGTCTCTCACAGATCTGGAGAAACAGAAGATAATACCATCGCAGATATCGCTGTTGCTTTGAATACTGGTCAGATTAAAACAGGGTCTATGTCTAGATCTGATCGAATGGCCAAGTATAATCAGTTATTAAGAATTGAAGAGGAACTTGGAGATACAGCAGTATATCCTTCTGCTAAATAGTCAAGAAAATTGTAATTAAGTGATAAGAAAACCATCCGCCAGCTGACGGATGGTTTTTCTTTTATACAGGAACGATTCATCTTTGAATAATTATATTTCTTATCTTTAAGTCTATTATGAAGCAATTCTTTCAAAAAGTACCTCCAATATTCAAGAACTTCTACTTCTTGTCTTCGTTATTCTTTTTGATCTGGATGCTGTTTTTTGACTCTAATGATCTACTCACTCAAATAAAACTTGGCAACAAGCAATCAGAGCTTGAAAGTGCTAAAGAGTTTTATGAGAGCAAGATTGTGGAAGTGAAAAATGACCGAGAGGCTTTATTGAATAACGATGAGTTGTTGGAGAAGTTGGCTCGTGAAAAGTATCTGATGAAAAAGGAATCTGAAGATATCTATATCATCGAAGAAGAATGAAAATGAAGAATGTTTTAGCTGCTATTATCCTGCTTATGGCAGTACTTGCAGTTGATGCGCAATACCGTGCACCACGTTCCAAGCCTGGGAATAGTCTATCTGATCGCATTTATTTTGGTGGCGGAGGTGGTTTTAGTGGTGGCAACCAATACATCAATGTAGCAGTATCACCTCTTATAGGCTATAAATTTACCGATCAGTTTTCAGGTGGCCTTCAAATAACCTATCAGTATGTACGATTCATAGACATTTCAGCTAGTAACTATGGGGGTGGTCCTTTTTTGCGTTATAATTTCACGCCGAAGTTTTTTGGATATACGCAGTATGAGTACTTGAATTACTTACCGCTCGGGGCGACCAATAGTAGTGAAAATCGATATCACTTTAATAGCTGGTTTGTAGGAATAGGGTATTCTGAGCCTTTGGGAGATCGTGCGGCATTCAACATTATGGCGTTGTATAATTTACTTCATCAAGATGGAAGATCACCGTACAGGAGTCCACTGTTGTTTAGAGTAGGGTTTGCTGTGGGCCTTTTTTAATCCACGTATAGTCTCGCAAGTCTGATGGTTTCATAGTCTAGTTGGCCATTCATTGCTTTATGAATGAAGCCCAGCTTTACTTTACCATCCTTATCGTAAAACTCTTCGTTTCCCTGCTCTTTTAACTTTAGTATTACTTTTTCCACTTTTTCCAGACTTTTCCTGTCAGGTTGATAGCTAGATAAATCAAGGTCGGGATCTTTCTTTTTTAGCTCTTCCAGATGATTGACTACCGTTCCTAGTGATAACTCCCTATCAAAAGCAATTTCGTCAAGTCCTTTTCCAGCTTTAATTAGGTCTAGTGTTTTTTCATAAGTGCTTACCTTTTTAGGCTTTTCATAATGTTTGGTTTCCCGTTCTTTATTGCCTTCAATTATTACTGGGTCATTCGTGCCACCACATTGAGCAATGAATTGTTTAAATAGCTGATTTAAGTCCTTTTCGGCATGGATGTTGATCCAATCTTCGCTTTCCTCAGAGAGTTCCTGGAAGCGTTGATCAGCTTTTACTGCTAATGAATCTAACTGAAGAGATACCCGGTTGACGCCAGTAAGCACCAAACCATCCCAGCTTTTCAAACGGGAAAGTGCCACATAGCCCTGTCCTGCTTCGAATGTTTTGGATAGATCCATTTCAGCAGTATCGAGTGTCATGCCCTGGCTTTTGTGAACCGTAATGGCCCAGGCGAGTCTTAGTGGTATTTGTTTGTAAGATGCCAGAATCGTTTCTTTCTCATCAGTAACCGTCCATTCCTCTGGCTTGGCCCGTACTATTCTTCCATCATCTAATTGAACTAAAGGATAGTTCTCATTATCATCGAAGCGAGTAATGGTGCCTAGAGATCCATTGAAATACCCTTTCTCAGGATTGTTTTTCACGAACATCACCCGAGCCTCTTTTTTTAGCTCTAGTGCCGGAGCAGCCAATACGGATTGCTTCAATCCGTCGAGAATATTGGACTTGCCTTTCGTCTCCGCATAGAATGTCCTCAACGGGTATGTATTCTCTTTTAGTTTTTGAGCATTCATCTGATCTACATCTGCATTATGCGTGTAGAGTTTTATCGCCTCTTCTTTTGTGTCTTCATCTTCCAGTTTTTCTCTGATGCGATCTAGGGAATCATCAGAGACATCTTGCGATCGAATTTCTGAAAGAATAAAGCTCAGCGTATCTCTTCCTTGTCGGTATTGCTGGCTCAGGTAGCATATTTTTAAATTGGCTTCTACCCATACTGGGGCCATAAAGGCAAATTTTTCCCGGTTGGACATTACTTCTCTGGATACTGGCGGTAACTGAAAGAAGTCTCCCGATAAAATTATTTGAGCACCACCAAAAGCCTCCTGACTTCCACGAAAGTGTTTCATGATGGTACTGATACCCGACAGTACTTTACCTGATAACATGGAGATCTCATCGATAATCAGTACTTGAGTAGACTTGATCCGGGTGACTGTTTGGCGGTTTTTGCTAATCTTTTCCAGGTCTTTAGGGTTGATATGATCCCTTATACCTATTCCGGACCAGGAGTGAATGGTTTGTCCACCAATATGTGTGGCAGCGATACCTGTAGAGGCCGTGATTGCTATTGGTACTTCGCGCTGCCTAAGGTATTCGATGTATTGATTCAGTAAATACGTCTTACCTGTTCCAGCAGATCCTGTTAGATAAACATTCTGACCAGCTTTCAATATGGATAGTGCCGTTTCCTGATCCATACTAATCGATTATGAAGGGAACTCTATTTCAAACTTATCGGCAAGGGTTTTCAAATCGTCCACTACTGGATCCAGAAGTGGAATACCGTCTCTTTTTCGCTCGTTTTCGAGCTTTCTCTCTGGGTCACCTGGGATGAGTACGTCATGCCCTTTCATTACAGGTTCTGCATTTCTGAATCGTCCGATCCAGTTGTCCATGTGTGATTTGAATTCACCAGCAGGTCTAAAACCATCTATCCGCATAGCGCCAAAAAAATGTCCAATACCTTTTCCAACCGGATCTGCAGCAGGTTCCATGAATGCAACGAATGGAGGCACCCATGGTCCATAATTGGCACCAGAGAGCACTGCTGAAAAAATGTCAACTACCGACGAAAGTCCATACCCCTTGTGAGAGCCATGTTCTCTATCTCCACCAAGTGGAAGTAAGGCACCGCCATTTTTCACACCGTAGGGATCGTTCGTCACTTCTCCTGATTCATCTTGGATCCAGCCATTTGGGGCTTCTTTTCCTTTCCTCTGAAGGATTTCTAGTTTACCGTTTGCTGCCGTGGTAGTTGCCATATCCAAAACAAACGGTGGTTCTTTATCGGCAGGTATTGCGACGGCAATCGGATTGGTGCCTAAAAGTCGTTCTTTACTGAATGTAGGGGCTACCAATGGGCTGGCATTGGTCATGGAAATTCCGATACAGTCCTCTTTCAAGGCAAGCATGGAATGGTACCCTGCAATTCCAAAATGATTCGAATTTCTTACCGAAACCCATCCTGAACCTACTTTATTGGCCTTGTCAAGGGCAATTTTCATTGCTTTAGGTCCCACTACAAGACCAAGGCCTGCATCACCATCCAAAACTGCCGTACTCGGTGTCTCATGGATCAGTTTGGTTTCAGGTTTGGTGTTGACTCGATTCTTATCAATAAGGCGTATATAGCCAACGAGACGTGCTACGCCATGTGAATCCACGCCACGTAAGTCTGCGCTAATGAGTACTTCAGCGGCAAGTCTTGCATCCTTTTCAGGACAGCCTGCAGCTTGTAATATAGATTTTGTGAATTGAAAGAGTTGATCGTGTGCTACTATCATTCTGGCAATGATTTAATTCAAAGCTATTTAAAAGTCGGTAGACAGGAAGGCAAATAAGCTAAGAATATATGAATTTGGGACTATTCCTTTTTTGAAACTTTTTGGTTAAGAGGACTTCAATGTTTCCTCTTCTTTTAGTGCGTGCAGCGTATTTAGCAATACACCTTCTTTTAATGCATACCCAGATACTCGGATGTCAGTCAACTGTAGTTTATTGATCAGGTAATTAACAAGAATAGATGCTACGACAATCATGTCTACTCTTAATGGAATCATTCCCGGAATTTGCAGTCGTTGATCTCGATCTTTTGTTAATAGTTCTTCATGAATAATCTGGAAAGAACTGAGCGTTAATGGATATTCTGTAGCTTCCTTAGGGCGATCTACTGACTCTTTAAGTGCGTAGATGTCGCTCAAAGTATCGAAAGTACCCGAAGATCCGATAAGTGTTTTTGGTTGATGTTCAGCATGCGCTTCAAAAAGTTCTTTGAGATTTAAGTTCAGGTATTCAATCAACGCCACCTTATCGTCCTCTAGTATGGGGTCGTTTTTTTGGAATTTCTCCACCATGCGTTGACCTCCGATTTCAAAACTCTGACGCCAGATTATTTTATCATTGGTGCCAATAATGAATTCAATACTACCTCCACCAATATCCATAATTAGTGTTGGCTTTGATCCAAGGTCCATGGCTTTCTTTACACCATAGTATATGTATTCAGCTTCTTGAATTCCTGAGATGATTCGGGTCTCAATTCCCGTTTCTTTCTTGATTAATGCAACCAGATCTTTTCCATTGCGCGCATTGCGAATGGCGCTGGTAGCGGTGGCAAAAACCTGCTCAACTTTTTCTTCTTGAATGACTTCTTGAAAGCGAGTCAATGTTTTTAGGGCACGGTCGGTAGCCTCTTCGGTTATCATGCCATGATTAATCCCTTTCTCACCAATTTTAACGGCGGTTTTTTCCCTGTAGACGATTTTAAAGTCGTCTTTTATGACCTCCACAATTATTAGGTGGAAGGTGTTGGTACCCATATCAATTACCGCTACTTTCATTTGATCCCAAATTTCAGGGCGCAAGATAGCATAAAGTCCAAAGACTGACCCTGTTATCAATTGGTAACAAAAGAATCAGCTTCTTCATCTCATAATGGAAACATTTTTTAATGCGGTATGTCCTTTATTAACTTACCGTTCAATAATAATCGACCTCTTAAAACCCGAAATATGAGTTCAGAAAAGCCAAAATCAGCCTCTTTTGTCAAAACAACCCATGAGAAAATAGAGGATCTGGAGCAAATGAATCAGGAAGCATTGCTTGGCGGTGGTCAGGCACGAATTGATAAACAGCATGAAAAAGGTAAGCTAACTGCTCGGGAGCGAGTGGATTTATTGATTGACCCGGGTTCATTTCAGGAGATAGGTAAGTTTGTAGTTCAGCGAGGAAAGGATTTTGGACTTGATAAACAGCGAATCTTAGGTGATGGTGTGATTACCGGTTATGGGACTGTAGACGGCCGTCTGGTCTATGTGTTTAGCCAGGACTTTACGGTCTTTGGGGGATCACTTTCAGAAACCATGGCAGAGAAAATTGTCAAGATCATGGACATGGCGATGAAGAATGGAGCGCCAATTATAGGACTGAACGACTCAGGAGGTGCCCGCATACAGGAAGGCGTGGTTTCACTTGGTGGATACGCGGACATATTTTATCGAAATACAAGGGCCTCTGGTGTAGTGCCTCAGATCTCAGCTATAATGGGGCCATGTGCAGGGGGAGCTGTTTACTCTCCAGCCATTACCGACTTCATTTTTATGGTAGAGAAGACCAGTTACATGTTTGTGACTGGGCCCAATGTGGTGAAAACGGTGACTCAGGAAGAGGTCACTTCAGAAGAACTTGGTGGTGCCAGTGCTCATAGTACAAAAAGTGGGGTCACTCACTTTACTGCTAAAAATGAAGCTGCTTGTATTCTGGATATCAAGCGGCTCTTAAGTTATCTGCCAAGTAACTGTGAGGAAGAAGCGCCAATGCTGGCATATGAGGTTCAAGGTGATGAGGTGAGAAAGGAATTGGATGAAATTCTTCCAGACAACCCCAATCAACCGTATGATATCAAGGATGTGATTAAAGGTATTTCTGATAAAGGATCATTTTTCGAGGTGCATAAGAATTATGCAGATAACATAGTGGTTGGTTTCACGAGGATTGCTGGAAGAAGTGTAGGTGTGGTTGCCAATCAGCCAATGAGTCTTGCCGGAGTGCTTGATAATGAAAGTAGTAAGAAAGGTGCGCGTTTTGTGCGTTTCTGTGATGCTTATAATATTCCTTTACTTGTGTTGGTAGATGTGCCGGGCTTTCTACCGGGTACTGATCAGGAGTGGAATGGCATCATCAGCAATGGAGCCAAGTTGTTGTATGCTTTTAGTGAAGCAACGGTGCCAAGAATATCCGTAATCACGCGTAAGGCATACGGAGGTGCTTATGATGTAATGAATTCCAAGCACATTGGTTCGGATATGAATTTTGCCTGGCCAACAGCTGAGATCGCTGTGATGGGTGCACAAGGAGCATCTGAAATCATCTTCAAAAGAGAGATTGCCAAATCAGATGACCCAAATGCGAAACTTCAGGAGAAAATAGATGAGTATACTGAGAAATTCGCTAATCCTTACAAAGCGGCAGAGCGAGGGTTTATTGATGAAGTGATTTTACCACATAATACTCGGTCTAAACTTATTCGGGCATTCAAAATGCTTGAAAATAAGGTGGATAAGATGCCAAGGCGGAAACACGGAAACATTCCTTTATAAGCATTCACGCTTCGACAAGGGTATAGACGAGAGTTAAACATTATGGTCCTTGAAGGACTTATAGACAATAGATAGACAGATCATATATATGGATAATAAGAGTAAAGATTTTCTTTTTAAATATTTGAACAATGCCTCACCAACGGGTTTTGAATCCAGCGGTCAGGAGTTATGGTTGGATTATGTTAAGCCATATACTGATTCGTATTTCACAGATACATATGGGTCAGCCGTCGCAGTAATAAATCCAGAGGCTAAGTATAAAGTGGTGATCGAAGCGCATGCCGATGAAATTAGTTGGTTTGTCAATTACATCAATGATCAGGGCTATATCTATGTGGTAAGAAACGGCGGTTCGGATCATCAGATTGCTCCATCAAAGCGTGTGAATATCCATACCAAAAAAGGAGTGGTCAAAGGAATTTTTGGGTGGCCTGCCATTCATGTGAGGGATAAATCGAAAGAAGAAACCCCTACATTGAAAAATATTTTCATTGATGTGGGAGCATCATCTAAGAAGGAAGTAGAAGACATGGGAATTCATGTCGGAACGGTTATCACCTTTGATGATGAGCTGATGGAGCTCAACGAAAAGTATCTCGTCGGTAGGGCGTTGGATAACCGAATCGGAGGTTTCATGATTGCTGAAGTCGCACGTAGGATCAAAGAGAATAACGTTCAATTACCGTTTGGCCTTTATGTGGTCAATGCAGTGCAGGAAGAAGTGGGGTTACGCGGAGCAGAGATGATTGCGCAGCGAATTAAGCCTGATCTTGCGATTGTGACGGATGTTACTCATGATACGAATTCTCCAATGTACGATAAAATCACTGGTGGTGATATCAGTCTTGGTGATGGGCCTGCGGTATGTTACGGTCCGGCTGTTCAGAACAATGTGCTGGATATGATTATTAATGTGGCAGAGACCAACAAGCTACCATTCCAGAGAAGAGCAGCGTCCAGATCTACAGGTACTGATACAGATGCGTTTGCTTACAGCAACGAAGGGGTAGCGTCTGCATTGATCTCAATCCCATTGAAATACATGCATACGACCGTGGAGATGTGTGCTAAAGAGGATTTGGAAAAAACCATTCAGTTGATTTACGAAACAATCTGTCAGGTAAAGGACGGACAAGATTTTCGATACCTTAAATGAAGAAATTTGTAGACCAGATGGGTAGGAAGATTGAAATAAATCTTCCTGCTACCCGGGTCATTTCACTTGTCCCATCGATCACAGAATTTCTAATTGACTTAGGTGTTAATGTCGTTGGTCGGACCAAATTTTGCATTCACCCTGTCAATAGCGTAGGAGATATTCCTTCCGTTGGGGGCACTAAGAAGTTTAATTTTGATGCGATTGCCCAGTTAGAGCCCGACCTAATCATTGGTAATAAGGAAGAGAATTACCCTGAAGGAATAAAACAACTGGAAAAGAGTTATCCGGTTTGGATGTCCGATATTAACAACCTACAGGATGCAGAGCGCATGATGACCATGCTTGGGCATCTTTTTGGAGAGGCTGAACGTGTTCAGCATTTTATTAGTCGTATTAAGATGCGACTGGATGGGTTAAGAAATGCCTATGAAGGTCGTGCCCTTTATTTGATTTGGAAAAAGCCCTGGATGACCGTAGGCACGAATACCTACATACACCATTTTATGACGCACTTAGGATTTAAGAATGTAGTGACGGATGATCGATATCCTGAAATTGCTACTCCTAAGAAGTTTCAAATATTAAATCCACAACACGTGTTGTTAAGTTCAGAACCTTTTCCTTTTAAAAAGGAACACGTAGATGAACTGAAGGAAATCCTCCCGAATGCCACTATTCGATTAGTAGATGGTGAAATCTACAGCTGGTACGGTACTCGCTTATTAAATGCTGAATTAAAGCTTGGCGATAATTTCTAAATGCTCGCCGCTTGCTAAGAATGCTACAGCTACAGCTGCCACTGCTACTAACATAAAAGTAGTCACTCGTCTCATTGATCTCTTGCTCATGGTTGGTGGTTTTTGGTTAGTTGTTAACCAAATATACAAAATCAGGTAATTTTCTGGTAATCTAAGCCTTCAAATCACGGCGATTGAGAATAAATGTGATGCCAGCGAGGTATATCACGAACCAACCGGTACTGATTATCAGCGCTTTAATTGGGATGTTGTCCACTATTTCCTGAAACAGGTACTTCAAAAATGGGACTGGTATCATGTCATTGAGTGCATGAATGGGTAAAAACGGGGCAACATGAGGCCAAATACCATTCTTCATAAATGGAGCCTCTGTCATAATAACACCGACAATGGGCTCAAACATGAAAGTATAAAGTGTGAGGGCGATGATAACAAAACCCGCTTTCTTAATGATCAAAGACAAGAGCATTGCCAGCGTACAGAAGATTACAATATCGTACCAGTAAGCAAACAGAAACTCCAACTCATCAAAGATGAAAGATGCGCCCCAAACATGAGAATACAAGGCTCCATTAATCAGACCTGAAGTGAATAGGAAAACTGTGCTCACCAGAGCAAGGCTAGAAATCAACAGAATTTTACCTAATAAGTACTCTTTCTTGCTAATACCATCGATGATGTTTTGCCGTAGCGTGTTGTAAGACTGATCGTTGTTGATAGATATAATCACTATAAAGGCCAGTAGTATTTTTAAGAAAGATGCGAGGTAGGTAATGTTTTGCCAGATATCAGGAAAGTCGTAAATAGGAAGAATAGTCGGATCCAGACCTTCGAAATCAGCACCCAGTGATTTGAGGTATTCTAGAAAAAACATACCGCCAAAACAAATAATGATTAGCGCCAGGCAATACATGCTCAACAATATCCAGAAGGTTCGATAATTCCGGATTTTTAGCCATTCTAGTTTGAGTGCTCTGATCATTTTTCCTGGAGTATTTTTAAAAATTCTTGTTCGAGTGATTTCGTTCGGGTGACGAGTTTTTTCAGCGTAATGCCCTTTTCGAAGCAATGTTTGTTGATTTGCTCGCTGGTAATGCCTTCTCTGGTTGTGAGCACTAGCTGTCCGTTTTCGCGTGTTACCGAATCAAAGGCATCTAATGCGTTCATGCAGTCAGTCAGTTCTTGCAGGTTGGTAGCGCTGATTTCAATTTCGTTGGTTTCTCCGAGGATGTCATTAACAGCGCCTTCATGTAGTTTGACTCCCTTTCGAAGCACACAAAAATGAGAACAAACTTTTTGTACTTCGTCTAGCAGGTGGCTGGCCAAAAGAATGGTTTTACCATCGGCAGCTATATCTCTGATGAGGGTTCTGATCTCAGCAATTCCCTGTGGATCCAGCCCGTTGGTTGGTTCATCAAGAATAAGTACAGGAGGATTGGCAATAAGTGCTGCGGCAATTGATAACCGTTGCTTCATTCCCAAACTGTAGGTTTTGAACTTATCATGCTTGCGTTCACTCAAACCAACTTGCTCAAGAACTTCATCAATACGATTAGGGCTTGATTCTTTGATGTGGGCCGTAATCCGAAGGTTTTGTACAGCTGTGAGATACGGATAAAAACAGGGTGTTTCCAGGATGGCTCCAATTTGCTTTCGAGCTTCTATAGGGGAGATTCCTCCAAACCAGTTGTAAACACCGGATGTAGGTGCCACTACATCGAGAATCATTCCTAATGTGGTGGTTTTGCCACTTCCGTTCGGACCAAGAATACCATAAACCTGTCCCTGCTTAACGTTCAGGTTAAGGTTTGATACTGCTTTTAGCTTGCCGTAGTTCTTTGTGAGTCCTTTTATTTCGAGTATGTCTGTCAAAATGTGAAGTCCTTAAAGTCAAACAAATCCAACATGTCCATCTCGTTCATGTTTTGTATTAATGTTGGGATTTTCTGCCATGGGATGTTCCCTTTTAGGTAAAACGCTACCACCATTTCACCCTTTTGATCGAAGTAACCAACATATTCCTGATTGCGAGCATTTTCCTTACCAAGGATGCTCATGTTCATGTCACCACCAAATACAGTCGCATATTCATCAAAACCTGCTTCCAGGTATTGTTCTGATATGCCTCGGTAGGACTTATCTGATCGCGCGGCACTGTCCAATGTGTAGATCAGGAATTTATCTACTCCACTTACCAGTTCATTGTATGCCTGGTTTTGTTTCAAGTTGATCATGCGCAAGGTGCTGGGGTAAAAACAGTATTTGTTGTCTCTTTTACTCTCTACCAGGTCTTTTAGGATGGTGTCCTGCGCAAAAAGGGGCCGATAACTCAGCCCCAGGAAAATTGCAAAAACCATTGCTTTATTAATTGTCCGCATCGATCTTGCTTAGGTTGTCCAATCCACCTACGTTCATCGATCGAGCGATTTTAGAGATGTTTTTAAGGTCTATTTCTCCATATAAGCTAAGGAGTACAAATCGCTTCTTACCACCTACAACCATCAACAATTCTTCTATTTTGCCGCCAGACTCTTTGATGGAGAAGCGCATGTTCTCTTCTGCATCCTTTACAGACATTAATTCATCATACCCGGCAGCATCTATGTCTTTCAGCGCTTGACTGTACATCTTAGCCGCATTGCCTATGGAGTCTGAAGCGATCACTTTTAAACCTTTCAGTTTGCTCACTGCTTTTAGGAATTCTTCCTCTGCTTCACTACCAGCTTCTAACTCCGTGAAGAGCGAAAACATCTTACTGCTGATGGAAACTTTTGTGAATTGATCATTGTCGGCCAACTGGTTAAAATACTTATTAACCACTGTCCCCTGAGCATATGTGGCAAGGGAAGCCATGATGATTGTGATTGTTATAAATAACTTTTTCATATCTCTTTCTTTTACTCTTTTTTACTTGTCTTCTGTAACTTTTTCCTGTGCTTTGTTAATGTTGGCGATTTCCTTCGAATAGGTTTTGCCTTCATTAAGTCCTGAGGATACCATCATCAATGCTTTTCGGGTAATTTCATAAGCCTCCTTAGGGTCCTCTACGGTAAATTGGCTTTGGTTACGTGCATCCTGGATAACCAGTATGGCAGCAATTAAACCAACTGTGATCGCAGCTGCTACAGACCATTTAGATCTCCAGCTGGAAGTGTTTGGATGCTTAAATGCTGTATCTGGTGTTTCTTTTTGCTTTTTCAGCACAGCATTCCAGTATCGACCCTCAGGAGCCATAGAAGGATTCTTTTTGAAGAACGCTTTCAATTCAGCTTCCTCAGCAAGGCTACTTTCTCCAGCCCAATACTTCTCTTGTAGCTCTTTAATTCGCGATTCCATAAGCTTCAATTTGTTCGATGGAGGCTCTGATTTTTGTTCGAGCTCGATGAAGGCATACCTTCACTTCGCTAAGACTTAGCGACAATGTATCCGCAATATCCTGGTAGGGCAGTTCTTCTACTTCGCGGAGGTGATAGACTTCTCTATGCTTCTCTGGAAGGGAAGTAAGTACCCGCTCTAACCATTTGGTTTGATCTGCGAGGATCAACTCATAATCCGTCTGGTCAGAATTTGGCTTATTGCTTTCATTCTCTGATAAAACCGTAAACCGGTTCGTTTTTACCCAGTCATAACACTGGTTTCGGGTGATGCGCATTGCCCAGGCTTCAGGACTCTGGATGTCAGAAAGTTTGTTTCTGTTTTTCCAGATCTTGGCCAAACACTCCTGTACCACGTCATGTGCAGAGTCCGTCTCTTTCAAGATGGAGAGTGCAAACCGGTACATTTTATCTGCAACCGGAATTATCTGTGATTCGAATAGATTGTTTGGTGACATTTCAACAAGGAGACGACCAGGTCTAATGAAAGTTACAGCGGTCAAAAGAAATTACTCGAAATTTTAACAATTAATGACTCATAGAATGTAAAAAGGCTGCTTCCATATGAAAGCAGCCTTGCTGGTTGGGGGTAAAACAATCGTTCTTCCCTTTATCTTAATAGAGGTTCACAAGCTGTTCCAGCAGGATTTCTTTATTCTGTTCCACTTGTAATCGCACCTCATATCCTTCGAACTGAGCGAGGTTCACTTCTCTTGTCATCATCGCTTCGCTGGGTTCCCAATAAAAGATCTTTTGAAGTTCATCTTTCATGTTGAAGACCATAATGTTGGTTGGCACCATATTGTATTCTGTTACGTTCACCTTCAAAATAGGATAACCGTGCTCTAAAGTCACATTGCCCTTCTTGATGTCTTCTTCAGACTTCAAAGTGATTGAAAACTCGTATTCATCTTCATCATAGCTTACAACGAATTTGTATTCACCGAGAGCCAGACTGGAAAGTCCAAAAGGTTTAGAAAATCCTTTTCCGGTAATTTTCTCTTCAATGAGATCAGTTCCCCTTTTGTCTTGAAGAACCACAGTTACTTCTCGGGATACGGTATCGCCGAAAAATACGGTGTATATTTTCTCTAAATCGTTTTTATACACACGAATGATTGGGCTTCCACCACTTTGAGAATGTGCGCAGAACCCAGCCAAAAACACGATAGTCCCTGCTAATAGTTTTCTTGTCATGATGCATTTCAGGCTGATGGACCGCAAATCAAAGCAATTGATTGTTCTTATTAAAATAATGGTGCGTTAACTTGAAATAAACAGTACGAACCGGAATTTGAGCTAGTGGTCTGGAATTCAGTTTGTTGGTGCGTGTGTTTGATGACGCATGCAATGAACGGAATTAGCCGAAATGTTATAAATAGGATAGTAGTTTTTGATAGCTTTGAAGCTAACCGTCAATTTCCGCCACAAAACCACCGCGCACAAGATGAAAATATTAATAGCCGAAGATAACCTGGTGAACCAAATGGTTCTCGGTAAAATCTTGAAGAAAAACGGCCATGATACGGCTGTAGCAGAAAATGGAACGGAGGCAGTTCAGATGGCCCTGGCTGATGATTTCGCATTAATCCTCATGGATCTCCAGATGCCTGATAAAGATGGGATTGAAGCGACCAGAGAAATTAGAGAAGTAAAGCCAGATTCACCTGTCATTATTGCGCTTACAGCTGCCACCATGGGTGAAGAGCGAGAACTGTGCCTTGAGGTAGGTATGAATGACTTTCTTTCCAAGCCAATATCCAAAGAACAAATAGATCAGATGCTTTCGAAATGGTTTTGAAAAGTAAATGAGAAATAGAGGCTTATATGCTATTAGCTATTGTGGTGCATGCTCATTTTAGGACGTTCTCCTTTTTTTTCCATTAGTAACACTTATGGTGTCGACTTATTTCAGGACGAACCACTTGCTACCCGATACGGTAGGTTTTAAAAACTAAGGCAACTAACTCATCAAGCGGTCTCCGAGTAAGGACAGACATTTAGAATACCCTTCCTCATGGAACACTTCTCCACAGGAATTCGTAAATTTTATCATGGATATTCAGAGAACAGATAGTGAAATACTTTTCAGACTTCCGGCTAACATTGATACGCTTGGACTTCAACGCATGATTGACTATCTAAAGTACAAGGAAGCAACTGCCCAGAGTAGAGCTGATCAGACCGAAATAGATAAACTGGCAGAAGAATCCAAGGCAAATTGGTGGAAGGAAAACAAGTGCCGATTTGTTAAATGAAGGTAGTTGTAGATACAAACAAGCTATGCTGATTGTACCCACATTGCCCTGGCAACTATTAATAAAGCAGATATCCTAGCAAGCTGGAACTTCAAACATACCAGCCTACCGAACCCCAAAAGAAATTTTCAAGTATGATTAGCAAAAAAGTTAAAACAGTTAAGGGATTGGTGAAACGGTTGCGATCTATCAGAGATAGAATGAACGCTGATTTGGAGAACATGTCTCCCGAACAACGAACGGAATATTTTAAGAAAATGAGAGAAAGGAACCACCACTCCCCACAACAGGCCTAAAATGAACCTCAGGTATGCGAACTGCTCTGATAGCTATCAGAGTTGATATGACAATGCAAGCTGAAAACCAGGCGCTTCTAGCAACCGGAGTGCAAACTCATTTTGGTTGAGCGATAGCCGTCATCAATCCATCTTTAACATTCACCGCGCTTCACCTCTTCTATACCATCTACCAGAAATTTTCTAACCAACTCCAACTGACGAATTCTACCATCAATCTCATCAATCTTCGCGCGAAGAACATCAACTTTAGACTCGACTGATAACTGATTTGTAAACCAATTCTCCAGGAGGTTCTTAATCTCTGATAAGGTGAACCCTATTTCTTTTGCCTCTCTTATCAGTTGAATTTTTTCCACTAACTCCTCATCGTATTGCTTGTAATTGTTGGTTTTGACAGTCTCATCTTCCCTTCCCTTAAACAAGCCATAATTCTCATAGTATCTCAACGTATGAACGGTCAACCCTGTCCTTTTTGCCAACTCACTTATTAACATAGCACCTATTTAAAAATAAAGTTAAAGTATAGAGTATGGTCTACACTTGCTACTTACAAAGTAAGCCAATATGTTTGGGAGAAAAAAGATGAAAAAACTAACCGATCTGAAGTTTTTATTCACCGCTGTTGCCATACTTGAATTCTTCTATTTTGCTGCTGCGATGCTGCCACCTTCAATCATTCCAACAGTAACCGGGTGGAATTTGGGGCCAGATGGGCACTGGATTGCGAAGTTGATCGGGCTTTCTCTTGGTACTATGGGCTACATGGCTTGGATTTTCAGAAAGAGCCCACATATTGGGGTCGCAAAAGGCTTAGCATTCTATCAACTGGCAAGTGCAACAATGGACTGGCTCATGTGGCTGACAATGAAAGAAGAAGGGATTTTTAACAACTCACTGGCCGAAACCACTGTAATAGGTGCAATTGTCTCACATTATTTCTTTGGAATACTTCTCATCATTGGAATCAATAAATCACAAAAGAATGGATAGTATTATAAACTATTTCAACGGGGAAAGAATCCAGTGCATCATTGGATTACTAATATCATTGATTTTCATTTCAGTTTCCATTTACTTTTTATTTCAGGCCAAGCCCTTTCTAAAAGGATTTGCCTATACGGCCATCCCATTATCCCTGCTCTTAATCGCTATTTGTGCCGGAGTAATCCTGCGAACACCAGGTGATATCAAGCGAGTAACGGCAATAGCCACATCTCCGGATAAAATAAAAGCGGAAGAAATACCGCGAATGGATAAAGTGATGAGCAACTTCGCCATGATTAAAAAAGTGGAGATTGGTATAGCGGTCCTGGGGGTCATCCTAATGCTTGTTTTCAAAAACAATGACCTGATAAGAGGAGTCGCAGCAGCATTAATTACTGAAGGGATAGTACTTTTTCTCTTCGATCACCTAGCAGAATTGCGGGGCAGGGCTTATTTGGACTTTTTAATTTCAACGGCAACTTAAAAGATCGCTAAACAGACGCTCATCCACCATGTGACGTGGAGCTATTGGAAACTGCATCAGTACTCGACCACTACTCTGCCTATTCTAGGGCCTGCTGAAAAACGCTTCTGGTAACGTAACTGCATGACTTTCATTGTGATGATGTATTTAACAGGTCTCGATAAAAAGTGCCGTTAAACGCCTCTAACCCACCTATTAAGTGGGGGTACCCACTTCAAAAGGAACTCGAGTTGCCATTTTACTGACTCGTGTCACCAATTTGGTGACTGCAGTTACCATTTTACCTACTTGAGTCACATATTTGCCGACTCGGGTCATCTTTTTACTGACTGGAGTTCTCTTTTAGGTGACTTGAGTTCCTTCCGTGGTGACTCGAGTCATGTTTTCACTCACTGCGGTAGCCTTTTTACTGACAGGACGAGACCTGGTGACAGCTTACAAAAAATGCCCGAACCAGACGGTCGGGCATTGGGTGGAAACCTGCTGTGAAATTTCTGATTAGTTGATCTAATTGGAACTTCGCTGGCCGTTTAATGCAAACCGCTTTCTTAAATCATCATAAATGGGCTTGGCGCCCGGTACGTTCATTTTTGCAGCCATCTTCACACTGTTGTAATAACTAAGCGCAGCTACGTAGGCTTCCGAACCGGCCATCATGGCGGTATCGTTTAGGTTGCTTTCCAGCTGCTCTACCATGCGCAGGAGGGGCAGCAGCTGACTGGTGGCATCAAAGTCCTTTTTCATTTCGGGTACATCCATGTAGGGCGGCACAAACTGTGCGTCGCTGGTGGCATAGTCCATCACTTTGCCGACGAAGGGTTCAGTGCCATCGCTCATTTTGGGGATGGTCTTGCGCTGCTCGGGTGTAAGGGCCAGCAGGTAGGGCGACAGGGTGCTGTTGATGGTGTTTAGGGCATCTTTTACAGCTTGTAGGTCTGCCTCTGGAATTTCTACAGAAATGACGTTTTCTGTGCTCATGATAATCAAGTTTTTATAAGTGAATAAAAAAAGAAATGAAATTACACAGACAACGCTACTGTAGTCAATACCCTATTTTGGGTATTTTTTCCCACAACGTAATGATTAATGTTTTTTTTGCTGAGTGTATTTGTTTGATTATTTGTGCTTGCAGTGAATATTGACAGTAAATGAGCATGGCCGTACTTATAAGCATGATTGGAAACGGGTAAAGAAGTCGCTATCGATTAGCGACCAGTTTGCTCGGCAGGGTTTATTCCGTTATTTTGGAGGGATGATTTCGGATCTATCCGTATTTAGTCTTTTTTAAAATGGATAAGGAATCATTACAAGTAAAATATCATGACCTTGGGTCATGATATAATTAAATAATGTGACTTTGGTCATGTTACAACTATGTTGTATGCCATTTGTGCATTGCGTAGAGAATTTCGAACTTTAACTGACAAATACCTGAACTGAATCAATGCCTAACAAGAACGAACATTTAACAAAAGCGAACAAGGCTAAAAGAGATGAATTCTATACTCAATTAACAGATATTGAAAAAGAACTTAGGCATTACAAAGATCACTTTAAAGACAAGGTGGTTTTTTGTAACTGTGATGATCCGCGAATTAGCAATTTCTTTCACTACTTCTCATATAACTTTGAAAAACTAGGGCTGAAAAAACTAATAACTACCTGTTATAAGAATCAGAATATGGATTTGTTCAGCCAAAATGATTCTGAACGAGCAGTTTACTTGGAGTACACAGGTGGCATGAGTGGTGACAATGTTCCCGACCCTGAACAGATTGGACTCAAAGAACTACAAGGTGATGGTGATTTTCGCAGTAAAGAGTGCATTGATCTCCTTAAACAATCAGATATTGTAGTAACTAACCCGCCCTTTTCACTTTTCAGAGAGTATGTTGCTCAACTTATCGAATATGATAAAAAGTTTCTCATCATTGGTCACCAGAATGCAATCACATATAAAGAAACTTTCAACTTAATTGCGACCAATAAAATATGGTTAGGGTACGGTTTTAATAGAAATTGTGCTCATTTCATCAATAGACATTACGTTGATTATGCTTCGGATGCCGATCATAAAGAAGGAATGATTAGAGTTTCTGGTGTTCAATGGTTTACGAACATAGATATTAGCAAGAGACATGAAGAAATGATTTTATTCAAAACATATAATCCAGAAGACTATCCAACTTATGACAACTGTGATGCAATAGAAGTCAGTAGGACAGTTGAGATTCCTATGGATTATAAAGGTGCAATGGGTGTACCTATTACATTTCTTAATAAATACAACCCAGATCAATTTGAAATTCTTGGATTAGACGACCACAACTTAGTGTATCCAGAATGGCGTGGAAGAGGCCCTGAACTTAACGGCAAGACTATCTACCGGAGAATTATTATAAGAAATAAGAGACTTTAATTTTTGTATAGTGAATATAGAACTCAAGGAAATTACAGTAAGAGAATTAACCAAAGACTATGAAGATCTTGGTCTAGATGGTGTGTTTGGGTATGGAGGACAGCTTGACATCAGACCCCCATACCAAAGGGAATTCATCTATAAGGACAAACAGCGTGATGCTGTCATAACTACTATTCAAAAAAATTTCCCCTTAAATGTGATGTACTGGGCAGTACAAAATGAAGGGAAATTTGAAGTCATTGATGGCCAACAAAGAACTATTTCGGTTTGTCAGTTCGTGAACGGAGATTTCGCTTATCAAAATAGATATTTCCATAATCTTAAAAATGATGAGCAGGAACAAATTTTGAATTACAAACTAATGGTTTATGTGTGCAGTGGCACAGATAGCGAAAAATTAGAGTGGTTCAGAACTATCAATATTGCTGGCGAAAAACTAACAAATCAAGAACTGAGGAACGCAGTTTATGCTGGTTCTTGGGTTTCAGATGCCAAGAGATATTTTAGTAAACCTGGTTGTGCTGCATATCAAATTGGCAGTGACTATCTAACGGGATCAGCAATCCGTCAAGAATATCTAGAAACGGCTATAAAATGGATTTCAGATGGCAACATTGAAACATATATGGCTGAACATCAACATGACCAAAATGCCAGTGCGCTATGGATTTATTTTCAAGCCGTCATAACTTGGGTAACCTCAACTTTTACAAAGAAACGAAAGTTTATGAAGGGTGTTGACTGGGGAACACTATACAATGCTTATAAAGATGATAAGTACGACACCCAGAACATTGAAACTGAAATTGCCAAGCTGATTCTTGATGACGATGTAACGAAGAAAAGTGGAATCTATCCTTACATCCTGACACGTGACGAAAAGCATCTTTCTATTCGAGCGTTCACCGATGCAATCAAGCAGAAAGTTTACGAACGTCAAGACGGAATCTGCGTGAAATGTGAGAAAAAATTTGAACTAGCTGAGATGGAAGCTGATCACATAACTCCATGGCACGAAGGAGGCAAAACAAATGAGGCTAACTGCCAAATGCTCTGCAAGGATGACAACAGACGAAAATCTGGAAAATAACGGCATACAAGGATACTAAAACGAATATGCGAACTGCCCCGATGGCTATTGGGTTGATAGGATAGTAATAAAAAATAGCTTCAGTACTTTTTGCAACTCGGGCGCATACACATTTTATCAAGGCGTTCATAAATGCAGAAAACACCTGATCAATGGTTTTAGAGCTTTTCACCCAAATTATGCGTTTGTGGGTATTTCGGTCTAACCGTGCCAGTGATTTGGGTGCATCTGTGCCACCCTGAAGAAGGTGTAATTTGTCCATCTGAGTAGAAAATACCGATATATAGGTATTGATTTGCTTTTCTATTTCTCCAATATTTGATAATCCGAAATTAAGCGTAATCATTAGGGCTGAATGAAAGTATACTTCGGTGCTAGTGTAATCGAAAAATACTCACCGCGGGGACATTTAGTCATAATTCCATTTGTACAACCATTCTTATTAACCATTTATGTTGCAATCAGTACCAATAAAATCAACAGTCCGTTCACTTATTCTTTTATTCAGCTTCCTTTTACTCACGATTGTTGGATACAGTCAGACTTCAGATTCGCTATGGCTTCAAACTTATTCTGAGCTTCCCGATGGTTATTCAGTAGCTATGTCGGACGATGCTTCGTTAATTGCTGTAGGTGATCCATTTTATTCTGATAATTCATCAGGATTACAATATAATGGCCAGATCATTGTCTACCGTAAAGATCAAAATGGATTTACTGAGCTAGATCGGATTAGTGGAAGTGAAGATAACGGCAGACTAGGAGGTGAAATTAAAATGAATGCCTCTGGTTCTCGGATAGTTTCTGCTGGCTTAGTCTATACAGACAACGCAGAGTCAGGGGCTCCTATCAGGGGTGGTGGTGTATCAGTCTTCAATTTAAATTTAGAGGATTCTACATATGTAATGCTTGGTCAGAAATTAACAGGTTCTGATATTTTTTCTGGGCATGGAGTATCAATTGATATAACCCAAATAGGAGATACAATTGCTTTGGGGGAGTTTCAATATAGCATTGAGTCTTTTCAATCGAATGACGGTCGAGCTCAGGTGTTTTACTACAATGGTAGTAACTGGGTTAAGATAGGGGATGATATTGTGGGGGCACAAAATGTAAGGCTGGGAAGTGCTGTTGCACTTTCAGGAGATGGTTCTAGGTTAGCTGTCGGCTCCAAGCAGGGTGGTAATAACTTCAGCGGAGGCGAAGTGACTGTTTATGATTTGGTTTCGGGGGTGTGGACTCAAGTAGGAATGACTTTGGCTGAGAATGAGACCACCGACTTAAGTTATTTTGGGAGTAGTATTGACCTCTCCTTAGATGGTAATGTGATGGCTGTCGGTACTGGTGAGAGAAAAGAACAGCCTTCTCAAAATCCGCCAACAAGAGACGGTTACGTAAAAGTTTTTGAATTTGATGGAACTGATTGGAATCAGAAAGGATCTACACTTACCGCTGATGGGTCAGGAGATGTTTTTGGCTATCGTGTAGTGCTAAGTGATGTTGGAGACCGACTGGCCATCTCAGCGCCATGGTTCGATGTTATTGATTCTGATGAAAATGGTCAGGTCAAGGTATTCGATTTTGAAACTGATGACTGGGTATTGGTAGTAGACCAGTTTATAGCGGATTCTCTTGTTTCCAATATAGAAAGATATGGATATGGATATGATATAGATATGAATGGAAATGGCACTAGCGTCATTATTACGCAAGCATTTGGTATACAAACAAAAGTGGAGGTCTTTGACTTGGTGTCTGAGCTCGAAGCTCCACAAGTTGTAGAATCACCAACGGATCGTACTATTTTAGATTTCCCGATCATTTTTAATTGGCTTGATGCCTATCCAGAGGAAACTTCAGCTACCGTTCATATTTCGTTGAATTCTGATTTTAGTGATACAGTCTACTTAAAGGAAAAAATAGAACCAAAAAGAGAAGGCCAACTTGAAGCGGAGGCACTTTTATATACTCACGGTGATACCCTTACCCTAGCGGATTCTATATATGCCAACAATACATACTTTTGGCGTATTAGGAAGCAAGCACCTGGTGAAGGTGAGGCTACCCTTATTAGTGATTGGACGGAAGGTTCTTTTTTTGTAGAGCCAATTGATGCACCTACAATTGAAAGTGAAGATCAAGTTACTGTAGAGCCACCTTTTAGCTTAGAATGGAGCGCAGAAACAGATCCTGAAAATTTCCAATTTAACTTCCAACTTTCAACTCAGGCTGATTTCTCAGACACTTTACGTTTAGAACTGAATTATACTGAATCGGTTTATGCTATTGATTTTCTTGACACCTTAAATCAAGACACTTATTTCTGGAGGGTTAGACGTCAGTTAAGTGTTGCTGATGACCGTTTTAGCGACTGGGCGAGCCAGTCATTCACAGTTGATGTGCCAGGTGTCTCGCCCCTCCATCCTGAAAATGGGTTAGAACTCGAACTTCCAGCAACATTAGCATGGCAACCTGAAAGTGCCAATACCGAAGACTATGATTTTGAGGTTCAAATAAGTCTTTCAGAATCATTTGCTGACACACTTTTGTATGAGGAAGGTGTACAAGACACAACTTTAATAGTAGACTTTGATTTTGAAAGAGAGCTTGGAGAAACGTACTTCTGGAGAGCCAGACGAGTAGGAACTGAGAACAGCACCTACGCAAGTGAATGGTCAACTATTCAATCATTCTCTACAAAAATAGATGCTCCAGAAGTAGAAGGACCTCAAGGCGATACCATCGAATTGCCATATAATTTCACTTGGTTACCAGATACATTGGATGCCTTTTACGATTACAATTTGGTTATATACAGTGATGAAGAGCTCACGGATTCATTAATCGTTTATACTATTAATAATGGAACGAGTCAAGTAATAAGCCCAACAGACGGTGAGTCAGCTTTCTTATTCCGATCAGATTCAACCTATTACTGGAACCTTGCTCGATTTGCAAACCAAAATAATTCATTGAGAAGTGAACCAACACCCACTTACTCTTTCCGAACCAAAGTAGATAATGCCACGATTTTGAGTCCTACTATGGGCGATACGATTAATCCAGCATTTACTGGATTTACCTGGGATCAGTCCAATTTAGAGAACATTGAGAATTACGTCTATGAGATGCGAATCGCAGACACTGTTGATTTTACTGACCCCATTCTAATTGATGGACCTATTGATGGGAGTAATCACTCTCCAGAGGTTATTTTTCAGGCAGATACTTCTAAGCTCTACTATTGGGGTATTAGACGTTTTGCCAATGGAAATGATTTTCTCATAAGTGATTTCGCTGTTGACTCTGTGGTATTTCAGATTAATGCCCCTGAATTGGTTGGGCCTGAAGAAGGTACGGATATTATCCTTGGACAAACACCAGTGACACTACAATGGTTTGATGCTACAGGTGGAGATCCAAATTTGGATTATTATCTACAGGTATCTGAATTTAGGAATTTTTCTAATCCTATTGTTGACCAAGAAGTTGAGGGAGGATTTTTTACACTCGATAACAATGATTTAGAAACCAACGAAACGTATTACTGGCGCGTAAGGGTTGCTTGGAATCAAGGGGGTATTGCTCCTGAGTTTCATATGAGTAGCCGCTGGTCTACATCTTCATTTTTTGTTTATCCAGATTACATACGATTGATTCCAGATTCGGTATTTGTGGTAGAGCCAAACTACGTAAATGTCATGTTGCATGCGTTAGATGGAGAGAATGAAGGCATCACAGTACTGGATCAGGATGACTTTGAATTGTTGGAAAATGATTCTCCAATCTCCCCTACAGAGTCCAGATATCAGGTTTCCAAGTTGGATCAAATACCTTCCAATTTGCAAACGGTTCTCATGCTGGATAATTCATTGAGTATTGGAGAGGATAATTTGGATTCTATTAAAAATGCAGCTCGCTCTTTCATTAGAAACAAGGCAGAAGATCAAGAGATATCCATTTTTGTTTTTGCTGATATGGTGGAAAATGTGATTGACTTCAGCACAGACACTACTGCACTTTTGAGCGCAATTGATAATATCGTTCTTACTCAATTTTCGGGTACTGATTTGTACAGTGCAACCCTTACTGGTTTGGCTGCTATGGAAAATAAATTTTCGCTTACACAGATTCAGCAAAGTTTCATGTTGTTGTTTACAGATGGTAAAGACTTAGCAGGACGAGCAACCTTAGATTCGGTGCTTAACGCACGAGGAAATAAGCAAATTTATGCAGTGGGTGTAAAGCTCAATGAAGCGGACTTTGACGAGCCTACACTTAGACAGATTGGGAATGCAGCAACTTTCGTAGATGAAGGATTTAGCGAATTGATAGGTCGATTTGAAGAGGTGCAAGAAAATTCACTATTGTTTGCAAACTCTTTCTACTGGCTCAATTATGCGTCATCAAGAAGAGCAGGTCTTACTGACCTCACGGCTCAAATGGTAGAGAACACAAATGTGAATGAAGATAGGAGGATAGTGACAACTTTTGATGCAGATGGATTTTACTCAGCACCAATTGATATTGTAGTGGATGGTACTGCGGAAGTGCCACTAGGAGTAGATACTATTCGCATGGCAGGAGACGCCACACAAAAAGTGAAGATTGAATCAGTTTTTGCATATGCAGCGTATCCATTTTCATTCGATATCTCAGACCCTACCAGACTGCAAATTGTACCAGATATTGAAAATGCATTTAATTATGACTTCTATGCAGATGGAGAGGCAGAAGATACCGTAAGGTTGACTATTGCGGATACTGTACAACAGACGCTCAACCTGGAAAAAACACTTGTTATCATATATACTGAGCGGGAGACCAGTTTCAATGAAGCTCCAGAAATTGAAAATCAGACCTTCAGTTTAGAAGAGAATTCAGAAACAGGAACATTGGTTGGAGCCATAGTTGCCACTGATCCGGAAGGAGATCCACTTACATATGCTATTTTGAGTGGAAACGAGGGAGACGCGTTTAGCTTGGATGAATCTAGCGGAGAGCTTACAGTTGCAAATGAAGCAGCGATTGATTTTGAAACCACGCCAACATTTATTCTCACAATAGAAGTTACCGATACGGAACCAAAATCAAATACAGCAGAAATCACTGTTAACTTGACCGATGTATTTGAAAATCAAGCTCCAGTATTTGAGGCACAGGTTTTTACTATCAATGAACATAGCCCAATCGGTACAGTAGTTGGAGAGTTGGAAGCATCTGATGCTGAAAATGACGAGCTCACATTCACAATAGAAAGCGGCAATGAGAGTGGCTTATTTGCCCTTGATAACGCTAATGGAACCATTACAGTTGCCAATAGTGAGAACCTGGATTTTGAAGTTGTACAGCAAGTCATTCTTCAGGTGATTGTATCTGATGGGGACTTGAGTACTGAGGCAGCAATTACTATTGACTTGATTGATGTGGACGAGAACATCAATCAACCACCTGCAATCAATGATCAGCAATTCTCAATTCTATTGAGTTCCTCAACTGGGGAAATAATTGGGACGGTGAATGCTTCAGATCCAAATGGAGATGAGCTGACTTTTTCTATTATAAATGGAAATGATGCAGGTATTTTCACAATTGATGCAACTAATGGAGAGCTAAGTATTCTCGACGCGACTAATCTTACAGAAACTAGTTATACACTAACGGTAGATGTTTCGGATGGTGAGTTGAATTCATCAGCTTCCATAACGATTGAAGTTACGGATGAAAACTTCGCGCCTGAAATTAGCGACCAATCTTTTACTATCTCAGAATCTGCCACTAATGGCGATCAAGTAGGGACAGTTGTTGCCAGTGATCCTAATAACGATAATTTGGTGTTTAGCATAGATGACGGTAATACAAATGGAATATTTGTCATTAATTCCTCAACAGGTATTATTTCAATTTCGAATGAAAGTGCTCTTTCCGTAAATGAATTCAGCTTAACAGTAAGCGTTTTTGATGGTGATTTAAGCGCAGAGGCTACTATTACGATCAATGTTGTTGAGGTAAATGATCCGCCAACTGTTGATGATCAAACATTTACAATAGATGAAAATAGTGCTGCAAGCACAACGGTTGGCACTATAAGTACAAGTGATCCTGAAAATGATCCTTTAATCTTTTCGATTGTGAGCGGTAATGAGACTGGAAGCTTTGAAATAGGAGAAAATACTGGGATACTCTCAGTGCTTAGTTCTTCAGCACTAGACTTTGAAACAACACCTACTTTCACTTTGGGAATTGAAGTAAATGATGGTTTAAATACTGTTTCTGCAACTATTACGATCACTTTAAATGATGTGGAAGATTCTGGTCAGTTACCACCTCAAATAGAAAATCAGACATTTAGCGTTGATGAAAATAGTCCAAATGGAACGGTAGTTGGAACTGTGGTTGCTACTGATCCAGAAAATAATACCATATTCTTTGGTATTGTTTCTGGAAATGAAAATGGTGAATTTGGGATTGGTTTGAACGACGGTGTTTTGACTGTTGAAAATTCAAACGAGCTTGACTATGAAGTAAACCCTGTGTTTGATTTGGTTGTGGAAGCAGGAGATGGTGACAAACTCAATACTGCCATTATCACAATTAATCTAAATGATCTTGATGATAATGATCCGCCACAAATAGAAAATCAAACTTTCAGTTTGGAAGAGAACAGTGAGAATGGAACTGTAGTTGGAGCCGTAGTTGCCTCAGATCCGGAAAACGATGAGTTGACCTACAGCATTGCTGCGGGTAACGAGTTGGGCGGATTTGCTTTAGACGCCAGCTCGGGTGAGCTGACAGTTGCTGATGTGACTGTCCTCGACTTTGAAACCAATCCATCTTTTGCGCTGACTGTAGAGGTAGCCGATGCGGAGTTTACCGCAGCTGCGACCATCACCATTAACCTGACTGATGTGGCTGAAAATACTGCTCCACAGATCTCTGCCCAATCATTTTCTTTAGAAGAGAACAGCGCCGCAGGAACTATTGTTGGAACCGTGGTAGCCACTGATGCCGAGGCGGATATCCTCTCCTTCAGCATAAATTCGCGAAATGACAATAATGCTTTCAGTATCAGTTCATCTTCAGGGAGAATTGTGGTGGCAGATGCCAGCAACCTGGATTTCGAACTCAACGAATCATTCAGCCTAACAGTAGAGGTAAGTGATGGTTCCCTCACTTCTGATGCAATCATTACGATCGACTTAATAGATGTAGACGAGATTGTGCTGAGTTCGAAGAACGCCCAAAGCGAACTAGTCATTTATCCTAATCCCGTGAATGAGGTCATTCATATAAGCGGGGTTAAAGTGGTAGAATGTGAATTATTGGATTTATTAGGCCGAAAGATGCTGCACAGTGGCGAACAATTGATAGATGTGAGTAAGATTAGCTCAGGTGTTTACTTGCTTGAGATCATAACTACAGAAAGCAAATTCGTGAAGAAAATTTTCATTAAATAATGCATCACTGAGCCTTGAATGATTCATTCAGGGCTTGGGTTTTAGATGAAATCAGCATAATAAGTCTAACAATTCTTGAGGATGTTTATGAGCAACTTTCACTTCTTGCTGATATAGAAATTTCAGAGCAACAGGAACAGAATGGCCAAACCTTAACTCAATCTGAGGTGGAAATACAATTGAAAGAATGGTTAAGGTAAATTGGACCAAACGAGCATTCGGGCAGAACATTAAGTACATGAAGGAAGAACTGCTGTTGTTAAGAAAGTTAAGCTGCAAGGCATGGTATCCAACCGAAATAGTAACTTTAACCTATGATCAAATCGGCATACTTGGACACATCAGTTTTTGGAGGGTATTTTGACGATGAGTTTTCGGATAACACTGTTCCCTTTTTCGAACGAATAATTGATGAAAGAATCCAAATATTTGTCTCAAGACTTCTAATAGCCGAACTGGCAGGTGCGCCTGATGAGGTTAGAGAACTCTTAAATCAGATACCTCGGGAGCAACAGGTATTCGTGGAACTCACAGAGGAGGCAAGAAAATTGGCCAACAAATACATAAGTGAGAACGTTGTTGGTCGAACAAGCAGAGTCGACTGTCAACACATTGCAATGGCAACACTTGCAAAAGCGGATGTTTTAGTAAGTTGGAACTTTAAACACATTGTAAATCTTGATAGAATCCGAGGGTATAATGGAATTAACCTGCTGATGGGCTATAACACGATTGAAATTAGGACACCTAAAGAAATTGAGAGATATGATTAAGGAAAAAATCAATACGAAAAAAGGCTTGGTGAAGAAAATGAGGGCAATCAGGGACAAGTTCAACAAAGATATTCAAGATATGACCTTGGAAGAGGAAAAGAAATATCTTGAGCAAATGTCTGCTAAATGGAAGAACTCCCCACAACATTAGAAAAAAATGAATGCACCTACTTTCTTCGTAGAAAAATAGAAGTCAATTAGAGGCTTCTGAGCTTTTTGAAAGTATAGGCGCATACACATTTTATCAAGGTGTTCATAAATGCAGAAAACACCCGATCAATGGTTTTAGAAAAGCCTTCCGAAGAAGGCTTTTCACCCAAATTATGCGTTTAAGCATAATTTGCACTTAATTGTCTGATGAAGCAAGCTTGTCAGACTGTGACTCATAGGTCATCAGCAGACAAAAGCTTTGCTTTGTCTGGATTAAATCAAAACTGAATCCGATACATCACATCCGGAAAGAACCCAATTTGCTTTACGGAGTTGATCTCATCTGTTACTTCATTGTATCTTCTCACAAACTCATTTTGCCGGTTGCTCACATTCTGCAGGTCCACAAAGAACTGGTGAGAAATGCTTTTCTTAGCACTATTGAGTCGTACACCGAATTTCACATCCCACCTTAGATAGTCCTCATAGCGTTCGCTAAATGCAATCTCTTCGAACCGTACTTCACGTCCGTCATTTGCTCGGGTGGCCGCCAGGTCTACCGGGGTGTAGGGCTTTCCTCCGCTGGTGGTTAGTTTGGTGTCGAACGTCCAGGCATTGTTGTCGTCTTTTCCAAACTTCCATTCCTTCCCAAAGAGGATGTTGGCGACATACTGATTGTTGAATGCGGTACTTCTACTAACTCCATCGCTGCCTTTGTAAGTAGATTCATAAAGTGAAGTAGTCAGTAGTACATAGTAATCATTACTGAAGAATTTTTCCAGTGTTAGCTCTATTCCATAGTTGGTTCCCGTACCCTCATTGACAAGATCCGCACGGTTGTCGAACACAAAATCCGCACCTTCATTGATGATGGAGTAAGAACTGGCAATGGATTCCACAGGGATGTTGAACAGTCGTTGGTAGTACCCTTCCGCTTTTAACCTCCAGTCCGTGCCAAGGTTGCGATCATACCCCACGATGAAGTGATGGCTTTTCATAAAATCCAATTGCTCGTTGGTACGGATGTATTTACCAGCTTCATTTTCGGTTTCCAGAAATAGAATGGGAGCAGGGAGCATTTGTGCATGCAGTCCGTAAGCCAGGCTCAGTCGTTGGTTGGGCGTCACCTGATAACTCATTCCAAATCGTGGTTCCACGCTTGTGCGATTGTTGAGATTGAGGTGTTGGGTGTGGAAGCCCGCAGTGAGGCTCAGCTTGTCTGATGCATTGTATTCTGCCTGAGCATAGGCTTGATGCAAATAGTATTGATCTTTTAGGTCAATGACCGAAATGAAGTAATCAGGAATGCTGTCATTGTTTTCATCCGGTATGCTCACCCGATTATCGCGATCAGAGGTGAAGAAGTTGGCATCATACAACTCACCTAAGTAACCGGCTTTCATGTTCCATCTGGCGCTAAATTTCTTGGTGATGGAGGTGTTAAACGTGTACCGATATTCTTGATTGCTGACCTCTGTGGCCAGGTACTTGTTGATGATTTCATCCTGATCGTTTCTGATCAGGTTGTCTTGGGTGTAGTCGTTTTGGATTGTGGACCAACCCAGTGCTGATTTGACGAAAGTCGTTTTATCAATTCGTAAAAGGTGTGTAAGGCCCACTACACCAAGTCTGTTGTCTACATAGGCATCTGTCGCCGGATTGGCAAACAGGTCACCTTCATCTACCTCATCACCTTTAAAGTCAATGCTGCTGAGTCCACCGAGCCCGAAGAGTTCGAATTTGCCCATTTTGCTATTTCCAAAATTGGCTTTGAAGGAGAGGTCCTGATAG
>JAMWZA010000052.1 GCA_024305105.1 Marinoscillum sp. | reverse complement strand
CATAGTTAATACACACATCAAAAGGCAAATTGTATAAATGCGACACCATCAGTCTTTAGAGTAGATTAGTGAGGAAAGAATCATTTGGTCATTGCCGAAATAGTCTTTGGGGTTGGTGCCGGTAAACTCTTTGAAATCTCTGATAAAATGAGATTGGTCATAGTAGTCATTCTCATAAGCTACTTGCGTAAGCGTTTCCTCTTTTCCACTTAGCATTGATTTTAAAGCAGCTTGCAACCGTATTATTTTCCCTAGTTGCTTTGGGCTAACTCCTACCTGAGCGGAAAATTTTCTTTCCAGGCTTTTTCGGGTGGTCTGGTCTTCTTTAATCATCGACAAAATAGATGCATTGCCTTTGGTTTGAGACAAGGTCTCGATGGTTGATTTCACTATGTTGTCAATAGTGTGTTGCTTATTGAGTTCATCTAAAAGAAATTTCTCCACTATGGCAATTCTTTCCTTGGTAGACGCAGCGTTAGTAATGTTTACTTCGAGTTTGGCAGCTGTTGCAGAATCAAACAAATCACTTAAAGGGGTTTCATTATCTGCTAATGCATTTATAGGCTGTTTGAT
The DNA here is from genome assembly GCA_024305105.1 of Marinoscillum sp. GTDB lineage: Bacteria > Bacteroidota > Bacteroidia > Cytophagales > Cyclobacteriaceae > Marinoscillum. The sequence continues at coordinate 30,688 of JAMWZA010000052.1, read as the reverse complement.
GAAATTCGCAAAGCCATAAGGGTAAAACCTGACAGCAAAGGTTTTTACATCACCAGTAGGTTGAATGAAGAAAGGTTTAGTGATTTGACCTAAAACCATCGCGCGAGGTTGAAGGATGAAATCAGTCTCAGATTGATACCTTCTCACATCATCACCAAGGATGAAACACATTTCAATGCACCCATCAGGTATGACGCGTTGCTTTGGGGTATCCGGAGTGTACAGGATCTCCAAAACCCAGTGACATTTGACAATTGCTGCTAAATCCTGGGTTGGTTGAAATGTTTCATAGTTCATGCTCAGATACCTCGGGTTATTGAGAAGTCATGGATTAAAATAGCGTATTACTTCTCAAAACGCAACTCTGGTCTACCTATTAGTGGGTAGGCAAATTTTGCCTGCGTCGACTGATAGGTTCACTTGGGAAATATTGGGAGTTTTACAGCAGAATAACTGATATTCGGTGAAGATAATTGACAGACTGTATATTCAAAGAGGTAGAAAAATGTTGACAATGGAGATCTTATTGGTAGATGATCATCGCATATTGTTGGAGGGAACCAAGTCGGTGATTGAGGCTTCATCACAAAAATTTAAAGTCAAGGATACCGCACATTCAGTTGATTTGGCTTTGGAACTTCTTAAGCAGAATGATTATGATGTGTTAATCACAGACTATCAGATGCCTGGAATGACCGGTATGGAACTGATCCAGATGGCTAAAGCAATGTGCCCTGATTTGAAAACGATTGTGCTCAGCATGCACGATGAGCTTTCTGTAGTTAAAGAGCTGCTAAAAATGGGACTAGATGGATTTGTTCTTAAAAGCGATACACATCAGGAGATTATCGAGGCACTTAATAGAGTATCTGTTGGTAAAATATACCTGAGTCAAGGTATCTCTCAAATGTTGATTCATCACTCTGATAAACCAAATTCCAGTGATCTGACTCCCAGAGAGCAGGAGATCGTCAAGTTGATTGTGAAAGAGTACAGTACGAAGCAGATAGCTGAAATTCTTCTAATCAGTGAAAAGACGGTAGAGACGCATCGCAAAAATCTTCTGAAAAAAACCAAAACGGCTAATCTCGTTGGCCTGACGAAATATGCTTTTAAACATGGTTTGGCTTAGAAACCCACCTCCTATCTACCAGAAGAGATTAATGATATCTTTTTCAGGTGTATAATTTCCCCTCTTGGGAGGGGATTTAGGGGTGGGTTCTTTATTTTAGTTACTTGCGAAAAATAATACCATATAATCCAAGGCTGCTCAAGTTGGCCAGGGAGCTTAGACAGAATATGACCTTATCAGAGGTATTGCTATGGCAGGAAATTAAGGGGAAACAGCTAGGTGTTCAGTTTAGTAGGCAGATACCGATTGATGAATATATAGTTGATTTCTATTGTAAGAACTTACAATTGGCAGTAGAAATCGATGGAGAAAGCCACACATGGGAAGGTCAATATGAAAAGGACCTAATCCGCCAAGAACGCCTGGAATCTTTAGGGGTTACTTTCATCCGATTTGATGACCTGGATGTCAAAAAGAATATCAATTGGGTAGTGAACAGTTTATTAGAGAAAGTTCAAGAACTGTCAAAATAGTTTGTAAAACCCACCCCTAGCCCCTCCCAAGAGGGGAACTTGACTAACAATTTTTTGTACAGTTATTTCTTGGTAGGGGATCTTTGAGGTGTCTATTAGATGTCAATCCTTTCAACACTTCTCAATCGCTCAATCTGCCTTGCATCAATGTTGATCACCACAGATGAGCCTTTTCTTCCATGCTCAGTATCTATGTCCAGGTCACCTTTGATGAGATTCACTCTGGAGTTGATGTTTCGCCAGCCGTTACCTTCACTTATTTTAAAATTTTCTATGTCATAGCCAATACCATCGTCCTCTATGGTTAGGACCAGCTCATCTTCATGATTGGTAATGCCCAGATACACATTTTCGGCCTGGCTGTATTTCATGATGTTGGAGAGAAACTCCTGAATGACTCTATAAAGAGAAACTTCGACCAGCTCTGGAAGCCTTTCATCCAGATCATAGACGGATAGCTGTACATTAATTTTTTCGGTCCTGTTGATACGATGGGTTAGCTCCTCCAGTGCCTCCACCAGGCCAGCTTTCATTAAGGTTTGCGGCATCAGGTTGAAGGCGATGTTTCGGATTTCGGTGTGGATGTCGCTGAGGAGTGTGGTAGAGTTGCTATAAAGTTGATCTCGCTTGTCATGATCGCCATTGGTTTCGTTCATGGATTGAATGTTTAGTTGAAGAGCTGAGATCAGTTGACCCATTCCATCGTGTAGATCTGTGGCAAAACGCTTTCGTTCAAGCTCCTGCGAATCGATGATGGCTTGCATTTGGCTTTCACGCATTCTAATTTTTTGCTCCTGAAGAACGGCCTGGTGCTGTTGTTTGGTTCGAAACCGGATGAAATAGAAGGTCACCATCAGTAAGCCAATCAGGGTGATTAAGCCAATCAGCAAAAAGGTGTTTCGCTCTATGGTGGCTTCTTTAAGCTGGTTCTCTTGTGCTAGAAAAGCAATTTCCTGCTCTTTCTCAGCCGTTTTGTATTGGGTTTCCAATTCGCTGATTTCACGAGACTTCTGCGTTTGGTACATCGAGTCTTTGGTGGCAAAGAACTCATTGCGATAATTGAGCGCTTTCTCAAAATCTTTCTCCTCCAACGCAAATTCATAACGCAGATTTTGTACTTCATTCATCACTCTTTTGGAGTCGATCGCGCGGCTAACCATTGCTGAGGAATCCAGATAGGTTTTTGAAAGCTGCTTATTTCCTAACCTCCAATATGCAGTGCCCAGATGAATGTAATTTAATGCGACGTTGGTTTGATCATCTAGTCGTTTCGCTATATCCACTCCCTCTTTGGCATAATAGACAGCTTCTTTATATTCTTCCACCATGTTGGAAACCGCCGCAGAGTTCGATTTACACATAAGAAGGCCCAGAGCATGGTTCGTTTTTTCGTAGTAAAAAGCTGCACTATCCAGATAACCTCTGGCGGCAATGGGGTTGCCTTCCTCAAACTTCACCCCGCCGATATTGACCATGATGTTTCCCACCTCGGTGAGATCGCCCAATTCTTTCTTTTTTCCTGCTGATTTGAGATAAAACTTGATGGCATTGGTCAGATCGCCATTTTCCAGGTAGGTGATGCCAAGGTTATTGAAGACATTGCCCTCATATCTCAGGTGAATTTTTCGATAGAGCGGACTTGGCTGATAAGCTTCCATTAACTCGATTGCTTTGAAGAAATTGACCATTGCCGAATCAAACTGTCCCATGAGCTGATATGCCCGACCAATATTGGAGTAAGATGGAATAAGTCCCAGTGTGTCGTTGACAGCTGTGAAAACAGTGGCTGCTTTTTTAGCGAATAGTCTTAAGGAATCAAATTCACCGTGCAGTCCGTAAAGTGTAGATAAGTCAATGCTTAACTGTGCGGCTTTTTGGGATTCATCCACCTCGAGTAATCTTTTGATAGCAAGGGCGTACGCTTTTTTTGCTTCTTTCGTTTGGCTGGCCGCGTCCAAAAGGTTGGCTTGTATGCCTAGCTTCATGGCACTCTCCTTGTTCATGTCCTGCTCTGCCTTTTCCAATTGGCCGATGATCTCGACTGTGGTGCTGGAGTCTTCAAAGGCGTATTCACGGGCCAAAGTCCAGAGCAGGCTGGTTTGCTGTTCCTCAGGTAGTTCTGGAAATGCATTTTTCAATGAATCAGAATAGAGAATGTCTTGAGCTAATAACGGCGAAGTGGCAGAGATTGCCAGAATTAAAGTGAGGACTTTTAAGAATTTCAATTCAGTAACATTTAACGAACTACCTACTACTAGGTACATCAAATCTACCGCAATCGTCTGATTGAAACAGGCTTCAATTAGGAAGAAATTTGTTTCAAATTCAAAATAGATGAAAAGCATAATTACACTTTTACTATTCGTGCTGACTTTGGGCGTAAATGCTCAATTGAAAAACTACACCTTCGATGGTGAGGGCACCATGCGATTTGCGCTCTTCTATGGAAAGATGACCAATGAATGGTCTGGAAAGATAGAAGATGAGACTTTCGGGACAGTGGTTATTGATTATGGCAATAGTAAGTCCACTTTCGGTTGGGGGAAATACCAAAACAGTCACCGCTACAAGATCCTGGGTGATGTCATTTCGGTCCTGTATGCAGGAAATGGACTCGCTGAAAAACCTAACATTGGCACACCTACCTTAACAAGCGTTTTCGGATGGCATAATTTCGCTTTCTCAGCCTTCTATACAGACTTTGTTCAACTCTCAGCAGGAGCTCACATTGGAGATTACTTCTATGGCGTTGAGGGCATACACACCTCTCGCAAGTCTGACCAAAACACCAGTGGCACTATTTACTATTACGGTGGAGTCGGCCCGGTAGTGATGGCAGATGTGTCCATGTTCGATTCTGGTGTATTTCTACACTACGAAGGAGCTTATGCTTTTACCTGGGGAGAAGAACCACGTCCGGGGTATCCTGATCAGAAGCCGAATATTCTCAACCAAATGTTTGAGCTCCGATTTGCCAGGATGTTTTTCAATGTGGAAGTCGTCTACGGGCTCAATGATTTTGGTAACCGCATTAAGAGGCAACAGTTCGGAATTGGAATTTCACTTTAACAATTGATTGAAATGAGAAAGATCGAAGTAGTCTGTGCAATAGCTGCTATGCTGCTGTTCAGTGCCTGTGTGAAGGAGCAAGATCTGACTCCAGTGTGTGCTAAGTGGCAGGTGGAAATCAACAACCCAGAAGCAACTGTTTCGTTCGAAAATGGCTATTTGATCATAGAAATTCCCAATCCAAAGACTGAGAAGGATGTCAGGCTCATTCAATATCAAGACGAAAGCTTTACAAGCTCCAAAGGAGGCACCTATGTGCAAGGCGGAATAACGGAGATATTACCAACCGAAACAAACTCCTTCAGTCCACATATCAAAGCATCATTTGCTTACCAGGCTAAACCGGATGATTTTTTTGTGTCAACGGCAGTGGGGTTTTACGGAAAGCGAGGTTATTACAACGGAAAAGAAGTTTATACCAACCTCAATGGAGGAGCTCTGGAATTTTTCGGTGAGGGTACGATGCTAAAATTCGAACAAAGTTCCTCACCCAATAGCACGGTAGAGGTTTCATCCATCTCAGCAGAGCCCAAGATTTATTATTTAGACTTTGGAATAAATCCTTTCTGGACACGGTCAATTCCAGTTGAGTTCATTCGCATAGAACTAGATCATGTTTTCTTCGGAGATCACGTGGGAGAAGGAGTTGCTCTTTCTGGGTCGTGGGCCGAAGAAACATTTGGCTTTAAGAATGATGTGTTTGACTGTAATTCAATAAAATAAGAGATATGAAAACCGTTAATGAATTTGCGCTTGTAGCCACGCTGCTGACTTGTCTATTTTCTGTCAGTTGTGAAGAGACTCCGGATCCGCTAGGTCCGTGTGAAGATAATGAGTGGGCCACCGCAACAAGAAATGGCGAGGAGCACTGTATGGGAGGTGTTCAGATTACCTATTGGAATGCCAATACTGAGGATGCGAAAATCATCATGACTGCAGGAAATGAGGCGATTCCCCCATACGAGATCAACGCTGAATTCCGTGTGCCTGTGGAGGGCATTGAACTCAATAGAGCCTATCCTGCCATAGAAGGAAATCTTTTTGGAGCCGATCCCATTTTTGAGGGAAGTCTGACACTGTTGGTTTTTGATCCACCAGCTCAGGGAAAGGCAGGTTGTTTTGCAGGTGTATTCTCTCTCAAAGCTGGATCCCCCAGTGCTACGACATTCGATTATTCAAATGGAAAGGTTGTTTACTACATAGGCACTGTGTACGAGTCGGATCATGGTACTGCTGAGAATTCGGGCTGTAATCCTTTTAACTAAATCTTATGAAAAACTTAATAATGTTACTCTGTGTAGCTTTCCTACTATTGACTTTGCAGTCCTGTGTGGATGAGAAAGATATATCGGTTGATTGTCAAAAATGGCAAGTAGAGATCAATAATCCTGAGGCTACAGTAACCATAGACAATGGCTATCTGATTGTAGATATACCCAATCCAGTGAGTGCTACTGATGTGCGCTTGATTCAGCGACAAGATCCATCTGTAAAAGATGGGGAGATAGGTATGGCAGTTGATATCGAAGAACTGAGTTGGGAAGGCATAGATGGACGTGCCACCTATGACCCTCAAATAGGTATTTCTTCTGCCTACGCATCATCTCCAGACATACCATTTATCAGATCTACGTACAACGGCTTTAGAAATGTGTATTACGTAAACGGGGTACAGGTCTTTTCCAAGCAAGACGGAAATGGACGATTACCAAATCAACTGATGTTTTATGCGTCAGGTGAAATAGCTGAATTTGAAAGAGACAGCAGGCAGTTTCCAACTAATCTAATATCGGCCGCCCAGAAAATCACCTATCTGGATTTTGGAATTGAGCCAGGCTCAAGACCCACAAACACACAATCCATGCACGTAGAAATAGATCTTGTCTTTTTCGGAGACTATACAGAATTTATCAGCCAGAGTTCGGGTTTGGTTATCGTTACTGGCAGCACTACCGGATATGGTTTTTTACATGACCCTTTTGACTGTAATTCATTAATAAGATGAAAAAATATAGAAGCTTATTAAATCTGGCCATTATTTTCTTATTCATTTCCTCATGCGAAGAAACACCAGATCCAAGTGATCCATGTAAGGACAATGAGTGGGCAACAGCACTGAAAAACGGTGAAGACTACTGTATGGGGAAGGTAGAGGTCACCTACTGGAATGCCAATACTCAGAGTGCCAAAATCGACATAATTGCAGGAAATGAATTGATAGCTCCTTATGAGATATCTGCGTCATTCAGCATCCCTATGGAGGGAATCGAACTGAATAAAGCCTATCCGGTACTTGAAGGCAAGCTATTTGGAGCTGATCCCATCACCGAAGGAAGCCTGTCCTTGTTGGTTTTTGATCCACCTGCTCAGGGCAAGGCGGGATGTTTTGCGGGTACTTTCAACCTGAAATCACAAACTGGAGGCATCACCACTTTTGACTATACCAATGGTCGTTTTGTGTATTACCGGGGAACGGTCTATGAGTCGGACTTTGGTGATGCTGAAAATAGCGGCTGCAATCCTTTCAATTAAATACTTAAACCTATCGCAATGTCGCAATCGAGTAGTAATGTCGTTAAGTGTGGTGTATGGTTAGTGGCTGTTGTCCTGGGGGTTTCCCTTGAGCACTGTGGTTTGGCAGAAGAGGCGGATTGCCCGATCACTTTATATCCACTTACCGATGCGGACCTTACGGTTACTCAGGATCTCTATTACCGGCAGGTAGGAAGTGCTGATCTGTTCTATTTGCCCGGAGACTGCTTTGGGCAAGGAGCCGAGTTTCATTGGGATTACAGTGGAGAGGCGATTTACGAAGACCTGACTTATGCCGCCAACTCATTTGAAGTATTGACAAGTGGGACTATGTGCGGATACATGCGATCAGGAAATGGGAAAACGGAGCGACTGTGCAAAGATGTCAATGTGTACCGGAATCATATCTGGGGAGTGACCGCTACGGATTTTCCGGGAGGAGAGAGCAAGCAAACAGTCACCATGACCCTCAACGGCGATGTGTACAGCGGATTTGGGATGTACAACAACTGGTTTAAGTTTGATACCATTACCTACCGATGGGTTGAAAAATCAGCGATCCCTAATTTGCTGGATTTCAATGCATTTGCAGGATTTGCTATAGATGGTATCGGGTATATCGTGGGCAATAATTCGGTACTCTATGCCTATGATCCGAACACCGATACCTGGGCCAGTAAAGGATCTCTACCCGATCTGGTGAGTACTGTTTTGAATCTCAATGCATTTGGCGTGCGCAGCGCATATGCCCATTCCGTCTTAGGTCTGGCGGAAGGAGGTAAAGGCTATTTTGGTATTGGGGTGATGGACAGGCTCTACATGTACGAACCAGCTACGAATAGTTGGAGCCGACTTGCAGACAGGCCGGAGCGTGGTGCAATTGGCGACCACCAGTTTGCCTACAATGGCAAAATATATTCAGGAAAATACGAATATGACATTGCTACGGATACCTGGAAAGTGGGCCAAAAAAGCTTCACCATTGCTAGCGGATATTCTCCGGGTTTTGTCCCTTTCAAAGGTGTGATGTATGGTGGACTGTCTGGCAAAACGGTCTTTTTTGATGGAGATCGTTTATCCCCCATTGATTTGGAAGGAGCCACACAGTTTGTTTCTCCTGCCCGCAACCTGTATGGAGGCGGTGCTGCGACCGGCAACCTGATCATCTATCCAAGACTGCTCAATGCTTCGGCCGTAGTGCAACTCAACAATTACTTCTATTTGGATAAGTAATGAATAGTAGGTAAACGGACCAGAAATTTCGGTTCATCGGGTACGTAGATTCATTTAGGCATTTAGTGTATTAAGCTTACCCTCTTTGGTGATACAATTCATTTGCTTTTTTTAGGTCAGACGTTTCCCCAATGTCATAGAAGTAATTCAGTTGCCACTTTTGAGTACTTTGAGCTTGTTTGCTTTCTACCTTGTCCCAAATTGGGTAAACCCGAAAAGCTCGTTTTCCTTCTTTCTTGTCAGTTGACAAAATCGCTTTTTTGATTAGGATAGATTTTGGAAAGACAAATTGCCCGAATTCGATTTCAGTCCTTACGTTAACAACAAAGAAGTCGATCTCATCCCTTTCACTAAAGGGTTCGATTGGCCCCTCCCCAGTTCTCTTCCAAAAGGTAACAAACTGGCCTGCTTTTTTAGGTGTGATTTTGGCATTCCGGCTTATGATACTCCACTCGTTGAGTTGAAATTGACAAGCATCGTATTCTTTGCTTTCTGGTTCTAATTGGAAGTTTGAAATGGTAAAACCACATTTATCGTAGATTTCTAATTTGATTTGATTCAGATTCTTGTCCATCTATTTGGAGCAATTTTTTGGATACAATGTAATTTATTCTGTCATGAGGGGAAGCTATAGCTTGTCTGTTGGTGTCTAACAGAGGTGGGAGTATAGTGATAAAATCCCCTTTTTTCTACTTTCAATTAATAATCTGCGTGCTCTCTGCGTAAGCAGATATCGTTACCCATCTTCTCTCAGGAGCGGCCCTATGCTTCGGAGAGCAGCCGATGAGTTACTGGACTATTTCATTCGGATTACAAATGCGAATGAGCGTGGAGAGTTTAATCGACCATTCACTCGATTAGCACAAGCCTTATAGATTTTTCAAGAATTCCGGCTGTGCTAGAAGTTCCATAATTTGGACATTTAGTAAATCACTTATAATTGGAATTGCCTCAATTATTTGATCTTCACTTATAGTTTGCTCCTTATCAGTTATTCGCGGGTATTCCTCAGAACTCTTATAGAAGTTTTCACCGAGATATTTTTCAGACTTAAGAGAAATTGGATCTTCGTTAGTGGATTGATAAATATGATTTGTTTTTAAACAGAAATAAATGTTATTCATTTTTTTGTAAGGTCCGTTATAAAAACCAAATCCATCCAAAGCGTATTTACTATTGTGAATTACGTCCCGTATCGAAGGAGTATTTTGCATTATAACTATAGAACTGAGTTTATAGGTATCCCTTAATTTTAAAAACCATTTTGTTTCATATTTCTTGAATTCTCTTTTTCGAAGCTCATTCTTTTTTTGTTGATAAATGAGGTAGTCTTTCGGGGCAATTTCAACAACCTCCCCTTTAGTCATCTTTCCAAGATAGGATTTCGTTAATTCTAGAAGCTTTTCATTTAATTCTGGTGGGCAGGCATATTGTTTTTGAACTAATTGAAATATAGTTAGACCTATATATTGATGGTTTACACTATCATCAATGTTAAAAATCAAGCCTATATTTCCTTGGCCATGGGATAGATGAACAAAAAGTAGTAATATCAAAAGTAGTTTCAGTCTCATGTTGAATTGGTTTGTGCTATCGTCCAGATATGGCGAGTGGCCACATCAGTCTGTAAAAAGCACTAATGTAGTGAAACTGCCCAACCCTCACAATTGTATCTACAATGCACTGCGCTTCGAAAGTCAAACTCCAGAAAGAAAAAAAGTCGCTAGTGGCACAAAAGCTTACAGAATGGGCAGGATCACGGGCGAGTTGCACTGAAATCAGTCAGAAAGCACTTTGGCAAATAACCGATAGTGACTGTTTCAGGGAGTTATTACTCGATTCTTAGAGTTTTTTTGAGTTCCATCAAGTCCAGTTTGGCTATGAAAAAGTTGTACTTGTTATTTCCGATTCTAATCCAGTACAGATGTGGTATCCAAGATGATTTGATGCTGTTAATCTGGCTATAACCACACTCGTTACTAAAGAACACGTTCCCGAAATAGATTTTTTCCAGTTCAGTATCGATTTTTAGATAGATGCTTCTTCTGTTAATAAGCATGAATTGAATGACCCAGAAAGCTCCAAATATAGTTAAGGCTACAAGTCCACCAAATTCGTTCGCTCTAATAAGCAGTTCAAACATCACAAGATAGAATATTAGGAATATCACATGGATTGATATTCCTAGGTGATACATGAATTTAGAGGTTAACGTTCTATATCTCATTTTTTGATGGAATTTACGCGACTAGTAGATTCCTTATAACATAGTTATAACCTGACTAATCTAACCCATTTTGGTCTAGTGAACAATGTGTGACCGCTGATCGAAAGTTCCTATGGTGGTTAAAAACTGTGTAGAGCGAATACGTTAGTTCAGATGTGTTAATTTATTACCTAAATCATATTCTGAAGCATTGCACTAAAAAAACTCTAGTCTCATTGCCTGTGGGGACTGTCTCACTTTGATAAAGTTTATTATTTCACCTGTGCCAGCCACGGTGTATCTCCGCCCTAACCTTCTTCATTCTTTAACCGCTCTACGTAACTGCGAAGCTCTTGCAGTTTGTCCAGCGGAAGGTTTTTGATCAGGTCGTCATCTACAAACCGCTCTTTGTCGAGCTTGCGCAGTTCGTGCTCGGCACCAAGTGGTAGGTTGCCACCATTGTCGTAGTACATCAGGTCATTGGGTGTGCAGTTGAGCACCTCACACAGCTTGGAGAGATGGCTCATCTTGAGGTGGGAGACCTTATCGGTGCTAAGGCGCTTGGCTATGTCATGGCTAAAGCCCATCTTCATGAGGTAGCTATAGGATTTTTTGATCCCTCGCATGGCCATTACTTTATCTACTTGTAGGTGTAACATAGTAATTTTCCTTCTTTTATTTTGAGAAATTCAATGATAGCTGAAGATAATTAATATTTACATAAATACTATTGATAAAGAGCCAGTAAAATTAGAAAATATATAATTAAATATTTGATAAGAGTTATTAATTATTGGTGAAATACAATTAACTATTTAAAATATATGATTTATAATTTAATTAATATCATTAAATATTGGTGGTATATGATATATGATTAGTGAATATGCATTTATAGTATCTATTTAGCTGTAAATACTTTAATATTAATTGATAAATATTAAGAAATAGATATTAAAAGTTTAAAAAGTGCTCATAAAATGAGAGAATGAAAAACCCTGTGTGAGTAGAAGACAGTAGAAAGCAACAACCTTTCTCCGCGGCGGATATCACGGTCAAGTTGCACGTAAACCAGCCAGAAAGCACCAAGACATATGCCCGATCAGTTTGCATCAATTCTGTCTAAGGTTTCTTGCCAAGGTTCGGGATCGAAATATTCACTGTTCGGATCGGGGTGATGTTCAATCGTTCCAGTTGATTCGTGAAAGAAGCAGAGTTCACCACAATCCAAAAGTTCGGCTATCTCCTTGATTTGTTCTTCAGTTGGATTCATTTGACCGTAGCTAAATTGTCCTCCGTTTTTTCAAGGCCAACTTGATAGTGCCTAATAAACCAATTCCGTATGCAATTGCAATTATGCCAGGTTGTGAAAGTTCTAAATATTGAATTAATGAGGTGATATTCATAGCTGAACCAGCTACAAAAAAGAAGAGAGATATAAAAAAGAGTCCTTCCAGTGGAGCGTTAAAATTGAAGGGATTGTTGCCCAATTTAGGTGATTTGATAACCGCTTTGGGATTTTTGACTTTGCCTGAAATTAATGAGTAGAACATTCCTGTTACAAACACAATTGTAATCAATGACATAGTAAGTGTGTTCAACCAGCCTCCCATTTGAGCTGGATTGGTATCGAGTTCATAATCCGATGGATCAAAAAGGGGAATGAAATTTCCTATACCAATCAAGGCTAGAAAACCTATTTCAATGATTCGAGTCTTATTCATTATGAAGTCATTGTGCATAACCAGATATGGCGCTGTGGCCTCCGAGCTTTTTAAATTCCGATAAAAGTAGCATATCTGTCGCACCTGGCAAAGGGGTGCATTCAAAGTAGCAGACTAGCACTGCGCTATGCAGATTAAAAACTCCCACGAGCAGAAATTTGTAGAAAGCACATCAGATTCTTGGCGGCAGATAAGCGGGATGTTTAGCAGACACTTGGCAGAATGCTACGTAAGGCCATGCGCCATCATCGTCTGTTAGCCACATACTTTGACATATTGACCTTGCCAACGATATGTTCGCCTTCAAGCATTTTATAGGTTACTCTTATTGAGTCTTCAAAAGAAGTTTTCAGTTGAGAAATTACTTTACCAGAGTCATAATCTTGCCAAACTTCAAATGAGCAGTTCACTGAGTCAGGTGTAAATGAAAAGTATTCGTTATCTAATCTGGTTAGCTTGCAGTTAATCGTGTTCTTGATGACAGCAGGGTAGTTTTCCATTCTATGAATTTTGATAGTCATCGTATCCGTTTTGCCAATTATCAGCTGTTCGTCTGGAGGTACAGTATTAATCAGAATTACAGGGTTCTTTTTCTGATCCTCTTCAGTTTGTACATATCGGTCGGTATAAAACACAGTGTCTAGTTCCACTAGTGGGTTTTCGCTACCAGTCTCTTGCACAGTTTTGTTGCAGGAAAAAAGTGAAATCAGTAGAAAAGTAGCTGTGAAATACTTCATGAGTTGTGGCTAACATACGTGTATACCAAGGTCACCTTGGGTTATTTTCAATTTAGCCATACCATATCCCAAATTATAAACGGAAAAATATGGATAAATAAAATTCATTTCTCCAAAGTAACGGAATCCCTCATGAATGCCAATTCCTTCAATCATCCTCCAGGGTTTTTTAGTCAAAAAGTCTAGTGAAGGAATTATTTACACACCTTATCGCTTTACATCTCAGAGCATTATTGAAAATCAACCCATTTCATGTCCAACGCATCAAAGCAAATAACCTATTCCATTTTGGATTTAGCCAGCGTATCCGCCGGAGCTAGTATCAAAGAGACGTTTGATAAAAGCCTGGACCTGGCACGAATGGCTGAGGGACTAGGGTATACCCGATTTTGGTTGGCAGAGCATCACAACATGAAAAGCATTGCCAGTTCGGCTCCAGCGGTGTTGATAGGTCACATAGCCGGTGGCACGGAAAAGATACGAGTTGGGTCGGGAGGAATTATGCTTCCCAATCACTCGCCGCTCATCGTTGCAGAGCAATTCGGAACGTTGGGTTCGCTGTATCCAAATAGAATTGATCTTGGACTGGGTCGTGCACCTGGAACGGATCAAATGACCGCTGCTGCCATTCGCTCAGATAGGATGCAGTCCGTATACAAGTTTCCGGATGAGGTGGCATCTGTCATGCACTTCTTTAAGCACAATGAAGGAGAGCGTGTAAGAGCATCAGTAGCTGAAGGAGTGGATGTGCCTGTTTACATTTTGGGGTCAAGTACAGACAGTGCGCATGTAGCTGCCCGGCTTGGATTGCCTTATGCTTTTGCTAGCCACTTTGCGCCAACGCATTTGTTTGAGGCAATGGAAATCTATCACCGCGAATTTGCTCCTTCTGCACAGTTGGATAAACCGTACACCATCGCCGGGATCAATGTGATCGCAGCTGATACAGATGAGGAGGCCAGGAGGCTTTCCACTTCTTCGCTGCGAATGATTTTAGGCGTACTGACCAGCAACATTGACTACTTGCAGCCACCAGAAGACTACACACGGGAGTTCGAAGAACTAGCTGAAAACCCAGCAGTACAGCGGATGATGCAGTATGCGTTTATTGGTAGCCAGAAGACAGTGTGGGATAAAACGAAACAGTTTATTGAACAAACAGCGGTGGATGAGGTGATTGTCAGCTCGCACATTTACCATCATGAAGACCGATTGAAGTCTTATTCACTTTTTGCTGATGTGATGAAATCGATCAATAACGGGGTTTTGGCTTAATTAATGCAATTAGATAAAGTACTCAGAACCCCCACATCTTGAATGGCAGATAGGCAAAAACCCAGACTCACACGGAGCCCGGGTTTCGTCGCCCAACCAGCTATAATAATTTGAAATCATTGAGCATGCTGTTCACAAACTCTTCTTGCTCAGCGGTAAGTGCACCCGTGGTGCCTCGTTGAGAAATAAATCCAAAGATGGCCTGACCATCAGCATCGCCTACGAATACCCAAAGCTTTGATGTATTGCCTTTTTCGCCGCTTTTAAGTTTCAGCGATTTGTCATCCTTTTTCTCTACCTGGCTGCCTCTGTAGAATTCTACTTCCAGTATTTCGGCTTTCATGTTTCCAACATTGCCAGACTTCCAGTTCAGGTCCTTCAGTGTTGATTTGATCAGTTTGTTGCGATCCCCTTTTTTCTTTGGAGTAGATTTTTGCGGTGCTCCGAAATCAAAGGTGCCGGCCAGTTCGTCAAGCGCTTCATCACCTTTCAAATAGCCGTTAGCTTTTACGACAAGATCAGGTATGTAGTAGTAGTCGCCAGTGGCCGCACTGCTGTTCATGTCAAAATCTTCAGGCGTATCAAAACCAGATTGCTCGGGATTGGTATGTCTCAATAGGAGTTTGGTCGCATTGGTCTTAAGCTCGTCTATTGATGTAGCACCAGATGCATAGGCTTTTGCCTCAAAGTAGATGGACTCGCTCAGATCGTCATTTGAAAGGTAATGGAGATCTATTTCATCTGGGGTATTATACCCTTCGATATCAAGTCTCAAATCGTTGATATGGTAGCGTTTAACCGCAAAAACCTTGTTCTCTGATTGGATAACAGGACTCACCGGCCCAAAATCCATGGTAAATACATCTTTGTGCGTGGCGATTTTGGTTGTGTTGTAAACGGCGTACCGCTCTCCATCGGAGTTCCAATCCCATTTGCTAAAGGTCTTGCCATAGACATAAACAGCTAAGGTCATTTTTTCATCCCATCGCAGCTCAGAGGTGCAGTAGTACTCCAGGTCAAACGGCGTGTTATACCCTCTTCTGACCAGTGAACTGGAGCCATCCGTGTTCTTTAAACTCACTTCGGCCACACCCTTATCAATAGTAGCCTTGGCGATTTCTACAGCATACTTGGGTGAAGAATCCTCTTCATTGTCGTAGGCAGGTATCAGAAACTGAACGAAGATGTCCAGTTTTTCATAGTTCGATGCTTCTGCAGGTAAGTCTACTTTCATTTTCAAAGAAGAAATTCCGCATGCGCCATCAGTCACTTCTTCTCCACCAGAGTAGAAAGTAACCTGACCGGTTAAGTTAAATCCAGATAAAAGCCCAATGATTAGAAGGCTTAAGATTGTAGTTGGTTTGTTCATTTTGTTATAGGTTTAATATGATTTTGGTTGAAACGAATTCAAAGCTGCCATTTGATTCATTTCTCCTTGTCGTTCAAAAGGATGATTTTAACTTTTGGCTTTTTTAACTACCTGATTATCAGTAATAAAATTTTGCAATGAAGACAGTCCTGGCTATTCTTTTTACATTTCTAACGGGTTATAGTGTATGCTCACAGTCGTCCCAGTTGGCAGAAGCCAAAGGGCTGGTGGATAGTTTATTTCGAATAAATGGCGATAGCGCGTTGGTCATTTCAGAGCAGATGTTACCACTTGCCTATGAGTCGGGTGATACTTTATTTATCAGTTACTTTTTGGATCAGGCAGGGGAGTTGAATCGGAGAGCGGGAAACTTTGAAAAGGCCATCAGACAACTCCAGCATGCACTGATTTACAAAGTGAATTGGGACGATTTAAAAGACTTGTCCATCACCTACAATAATCTGGGCAAGACCTATTTGAAAAAGGGACATTATGATTCGGCTGCTTTGCACTTTTTGGAGGCCCTTCGGTTAATGGAAACTGCTGAGAACTTGTTGGGCCAAAGTTTTTACCTAAATAATCTCGGAGCTGTTTATGACCTGCAGCAAGATTACTCATCAGCCATAACGTACTTCACCAGGTCTTTGAGGATAAAAGAAGAGCTGGGAGACTCAGCCGCCATAGCCGCTGGCAACGTCAACCTGGGTATACTGTACTTTAATTTGGAGGATTATGACAGGGCTGTTGTCCATCAGGAAAAGTCCATCTCATACTATCGAGTGCTCAATTTACCGACAAAATACTGCCGGGCCATGGCGAATCTGGGGCAGACTTACTTGACTATAGACCGACTGGACAGTGCCAGAAAGTACCTCTATGCGGCTTATGATTTAAAGGGTCAACTTGCCGAGCAGACGACATTGACAACTTTGATTAACAACCTGAGCAATTACCACATGAAGTCTGGAGACGTCAAGTCAGCTCTGGAGTTTAACGATATAGCCCTCCAGATGGCACGGAAACAGGATGGATTTAAACATCTGATGGAAGTATATGAGATTCGCTCGGAAATTTATCAGCAATCAGGCAGGTTTTCCGAAGCGTACCACTGTCTACTCAAAAGCCATGACTATCAGGATAGCCTGATAAACGAGACCAACACTTATGCCTTAGCAGAAATGAAGGAGCGCTATGAAACGGAGCGCAATCAAAGGATTTTGCAACAGACCAAACTAGAGCGTGCAGAAGCTGAGAATGAACTTAAAGAAAAGCGTTTATTCGTCATTCAGTTGATCGTATTCATGATTGTATTAATTGGCGTGGCAGTATTCCTGTTTGTTCAATTTCGGAATAAGAAGAAGCAGAATGGACTACTCGAAGGTCAGATGAAACTTATTGCGACTAAAAACAGAGATCTGGATGCGATTAATGCCGAAGTAACCCGGCAATTAAACAATCTTCAAATTTCTCTGACAGAGAAGGAAGAAATTCTGGAGAAAGTCTTTACCCGGTCTCAGGAAACGGAGCTTCCTCCGCAACTAAAATCGCTTTCTCAGCGAGAAACGGAAGTACTTGCTTATCTGTCTCTGGGGTGGAGCGATGACCAGCTGGCTGATCGTCTATATGTCTCTAAGTCTACCATCAAGACGCACCTGAGAAGGGTGTATTCCAAGCTGCTGGTGAGAGGGCGAGCTGAGGCCGTAGCTCTGGCTCACAAGTATGATCTCATTGGTGGCATTGAGGTATGATGGAATTTAGTTACAATCAAGCCTTCTTCACAAACTCCGATTTGAGCGACATGGAACCAAAGCCATCGATTTTACAATCAATGTTGTGATCACCATCAACTAGACGGATGCTCTTCACTTTAGTGCCTGCCTTGATCGGTTTGGGAGCGCCTTTTACAGGCAGGTCCTTGATGACTGTGACAGAATCTCCATCCACCAGCACATTTCCATTAGCATCCTTAACCACGC
This sequence comes from Marinoscillum sp., assembly GCA_024305105.1. Lineage (GTDB taxonomy): Bacteria > Bacteroidota > Bacteroidia > Cytophagales > Cyclobacteriaceae > Marinoscillum. Next base: position 12,962 of record JAMWZA010000052.1, on the reverse strand, counting down.
TTTCCTGATCTGGCAGCTCTTCGGCAGCTGTTTCTTCAGCGCTCCACTCGTGTCCACACTCCGGACAGGCCAGAAAACTGTCTGTAGGGTAGGTATAAGGAGATTGACATTTAGGACAAGGAGGGAAAGTTTCAGACATGGTAGTAGAGATTAAATGGCGAATTTAATCTCTTTTCCATTGATCCGTTCAAAAAAATATGGAGGCCTAATAATCCACAGAGGGCGAGAGGTTGCCAAACGAATAGCGAGAAGATTCAAGTACGTCGATTGATTTTTTATCAGATGGTCGCATAGAATGACCAATACGGTTGAGACCTGCTCCGGTACCAATGAGTAGACCGCCTACCAGTAATGAAGACCCAAGGTCTTCGGAATCATTGCTGTCAGAAAGGGAAGCCCCAATTACCAGTACTCCCAACCCTGCGGCGGCCACACCTGTAACTTCCAGGGGAAAAGCGATTACATCACCAAACGTTCGCTTTCTAACCTCAATAGCTGAAATTTGATTCCACCCAATAGGTTGATCATTAGCAGTCAATTGGCCGGTATTGAGATCGATGTTTTCTTCAAAGACAAGGCCTTCTTTTAAAATGATAGCATTGATTTTTTTGACCTTTACCTTACGAGGCTTATTCGTTTGCAAGTTGGTGAAGGTGAGCGTAGGAGAGCAGCTGGATAGTATGGCTAGGGAGAGTACAAATACTGTGAGTCTTTTCATAGAGTCGTTCGGAAGTGGTACAACTTTTTATCAACAAAATTCTTGCCAGCTACATTCAGGTTTGTGTAGTTATTTTGCTCTTTTAGGATTGTCGTTCAGAAATGCCTTCCAGCTTTTATAACTCCCTTTGGCGGTGCCGCCTCCTTGATAGTGATGGCAAAGAGCTACGCCCAGCGCATCAGTCGCATCTAGCATTAAGTTTTCCGTGGTGGGAAGCTTGAGCAGGGTTTTGAGCATAGCCGCGACTTGCTCCTTTGAGGCATTTCCATTCCCGGTTACCGATTGCTTCACTTTCTTAGGCGCATATTCCGTTATGGGGATTTCGCGTGATAAGGCTGCGGCCATTGCCACACCCTGAGCACGTCCAAGTTTGAGCATGGATTGGACGTTCTTACCGAAAAATGGGGCTTCCAGGGCAACTTCATCTGGATGATAGTCGTCGATCAGGCTGAGTACTCGCTCAAATATTTTCTTCAACTTTAACTCATGTCCGCTGTATTTACTCAAATGGATCACACCAAATTGAAGTAGGTTTACCTGCTGCTTTTTAACTTTGATTAAGCCATAACCCATGACGCTTGTACCTGGGTCCAGTCCTAATATTATTTTTTCTGATGAAGCATCTGCAGACATTTTTGCAAATTAGCGATTACCCTTTTAGAAATAAAGAAAGGTGGCTGTGGGTTGTTAAGATTCTTGTCACCACTTTTTGTTTGTGGTTTATTATTGACCGTATATCCAACACTACTTTTCCTCCCGGCGCTTTAATTCTCTCTTCAAATCACCTTCCATACCTCTTGATCGCTACTGCACTGATGCCCGTCAATTGGTTTATGGAGATTCATAAATGGCGCCTTTCCATATCAGAAGAGAAATTAACCTTTCTGGAAGGCGCTACAGCAGTGCTTGGTGGATTGGCGCTAAACTGGTTGTTGCCGTTCACTCTGGGAGATGTAGGCGGACGTCTGGCCAATGTCAAAAACAAGAAGCGATCAGCAGCTATTTTGATGATTCTGCGGACTATTTCCCTTATCGTAACAGCTGTTTATGGTAGTTATGCAGTCCTATTCTATTTAGACCTGTCCTACTATTATTTCTTTTTGGTGGCGGTTATAGTGATAATTCTAGCTTTACTGTTGGCTCGAATATATGGTCTGAAAGATAGCAGAACCTTCATGTCAATCATTCTTATTTCCTTAGGTAGATACATCCTTTTTACCAGCCAATTCATGCTGATTATCTGGGCCTTGATTCCTGAACTCCCGATTCACCTTATTTTCGCTGGAGTGGGTTGGATATTCTTGTTTCGAAGTGTGATTCCTTCCCTTTTCGGGAATTTTGGAGTTCGTGAGGCGAGTGCGTTAGTGTTTTTTGAACAGTACCTGGACCCTTCCACCTTGATATTATTGCCATGTCTACTTATTTGGGTAATCAATACAGTTCTTCCTTCCCTGGTTGGAGCGGCGCTTATATTCAATATAAAAGTTAACATTGCGCAATGATCATTTTCATTGCCTTTTCGGTCATATATATAGGCTTTCTACTCTGGATCAGATGGCACTGGACGAAGATTAGTGTGCTCCAGGCAACTGAGGACACAGATATTTCATTTTCAGTTCTTATCCCAATTCGAAATGAATCCGAAAACATCATCAACCTGTTGGCTGACCTCAAGAGACAGGAGTATCCGAAAGAGCAATTTGAGGTTATAATCATCGATGATCAGTCCAGCGATGATTCTCATCAAAAGGTAGCTGACTTTATTCGGAGTAATGATGTCGACTGGAAATTGATCTCGGTGAATGAAAATGACGGGAGTGGAAAGAAGTATGCCATTACCTCAGGAGTGTGCGTTGCAAAAAATGACTACATCATTACCGTGGATGGAGACTGCAGCGTAGGAAGAAAATGGCTGGCTGCTTATGCTACGCAGTATGCTTTGCATCAGTCTAAGATGGTTACTGGACCAGTGAATATGCGAGGATACGGACTATTCCAACGACTTCAGGGATTGGAGTTCTCGGGTTTGATTGGTATTGGAGCGGCAACTTTACGTTCGGGGAATCCGACCATGTGCAATGGAGCAAATCTTTCCTATCACAAAGCTACGTTCGATGAAGTACATGGCTATCAGGGAAATGAAAACATACCATCAGGAGATGATGAGTTTTTACTTCAAAAAATCTATAAAAGGTATCCAGATCGGGTTTCATTTCTAAAGTCATCTGATGCCATTGTGGATACACAGGCCAAAACGACATTTCTCGATTTGCTGAGCCAGCGTATTCGTTGGAGCAGCAAGTGGCGATTTCATAAGAGCTTTTTCATCAAACTGATGGCCATGATGGTGTTCTTGAATTATCTGTCCTTGTTTATAGGGATACTAGAGATGACTCAAAATAACCTATGGGTCTTTTTATCCATTGTCTTGTGTTTGCGGTGGGTGGCTCTTTTTTATTTTTCTTACCCCATTGCTCAATTTTTCAGTAAAAAGGACGTTTTATGGATGTCTCTTATGATAGAGATTATTTATCCATTCTTCGTAATTTTCTTGGGAATAGCTTCTATTTTTGGAAAGTATTCATGGAAAGGGAGACACTACTCATGAGCGACGCGGAGTTTGATGTTTTGGATCAGTTGTATTTCGTTACCAGATTGGATCACATTCTGGAAGAGTTGGATATACAGCCCAAAGTACTCATTCAAACCCTGACGGAATTATACAAAAAAGGATGGATCAAAATTTTGGAGACCGTGGATGATGACGTCTCTGTTGATAAAATTGATCTGGAAAACAATGCTGGGAACTATTTTTACCTCGCCACCAAAGAGGGATTACTAGCCCACAATTCGTAATCACCTATGCCTACAAATAGTCTGGATATTCGGGACCTGGAGCTCAATGCGCTTCTTGAAATCACGCAAGCTATTAACAATAACTTGCCGGAAGAAGATCTGTATAAGATTTACCGGTTTACGGTTTTGGCTGATTTAAAGGTGAAGCGACTGGCGCTTTATGTGAAGGACGTGAATTGGGAATGCAAAGTTCATTTTGGCACTTCACAAGATTGGAGTAAGACCTTTCTACCAAAGGATTTCTGGAATATGCGAGAGGGTCGTAAGTTGTCAGATGCGGATAAGGATTTTTCGGCTTTTGATGAGATCATTCCAGTATTGCATAAGGATCGATTGCTGGCTGTTATTTTCATAGGAGGAATGGATTCAAAAAGTGTCGACTCCACTTTCCTGAGAGCTCTTACAAACATCATTATTGTAGCCATTGAGAATAAGAAGTTGGCACGTCGTGAACTGCAGCAAGAAGCCTATAGAAAAGAGCTTGAGATTGCCAAGAAGGTGCAAAATTTCTTGTTTCCGAAAGAGCTCCCACAAACACACCGATTGAAGATAGAGGCTGTTTACTTACCACATCAAGATGTTGGAGGCGATTATTATGATTACCTCACCATAGATAATGACCGCTTTTTGGTGTGTGTAGCGGATGTCAGTGGCAAAGGAGTTCCAGCGGCATTGCTCATGTCAAATTTTCAGGCATCATTGCGAACACTCATTCGTAAGACCCAGGATCCAAAAGAGATTGTAACAGAGCTTAATCATGTGATCACTGATAGTGGCAACGCGGAGAACTTTATCACCTTCTTTTTAGGGATTTATGATTTCAATGACAAGTCTTTCGAGTACGTCAACTGTGGCCATAATCCGCTTTATCTGGTAAAGAAAGATGAAGTAATAGAGTTGAATGACGGCACGACGATTCTTGGCATGTTGAACCCATTGCCATTCCTGAGTACAGTCAAAATTGAAAACTTAGATGATTTCATGTTCTTTGGATATACAGATGGGCTTACCGAAACATTCAATAAGCATGATGATCAGTATGGAGAAGAGAGGTTGCTAGAGTTTTTCGAAAATGGAATCCCAGAGGATATTAACCAACTGCATACCCAGATTCTCGCGAGTCTTGATGATTTCCGTCAGGAAACACCATATAGAGATGATATCACCATGCTTTCTTGCCTGGTTAAGAACTGATGCGTACTTATTTTTTTAAAAACCCGTGGTGGCTAAGTAGATTTTATCACAAGGCAATCTTTCAAATACAACAAGATAGAACCATTTACCTCACATTTGATGATGGCCCCACGCCAGAAGTCACACCATGGGTCCTGAGACTGCTTGATAAATACAACGCTAAAGCCACTTTCTTCTGCATTGGTCGAATGGCGGAAAAATACCCGGAAATATTAAACCAGGTTATTGATGCCCGACATGCTGTGGGAGGTCATACCTATAGACACCTCAGTGGATGGAAGCTAACCAATGATGAATACTTTGAGGAAGTAGAAAAGGGAATGAGCTTGCTTCCAGAGACGAAGCTTTTTCGTCCGCCATATGGGCAAATCCGACTCAATCAATTGAGTTTACTAAATGAGAAGGGCTTCCAAACCATCATGTGGTCTCATTTATCCGGTGATTTCGATGGTCAAGTTGATCTGGAGAAATCCATGGAAGCGATGAAAGCAGCCGCTGAAGGCTCCATTCTGGTTTTTCATGACAGCACAAAAGGGTTTAAAAATTTAAAGGTATTGCTGCCTCAAGTACTCGATCATTTCTCAAATTTGCGCTATTCATTTAAATCAATAGACCAAAATGACCTTAATTGATTCTCACGCCCATATATATACCAAAGAATTCAAAGAAGATATCCATGATGTGATCGAACGATCCAGGGAGGCTGGAGTAGAGCGAATTTACATGCCCAATATTGATCATGAATCCATTGAAGATATGATGGAATTGGCAGAAAAATACTCCGGATACTGTATCCCAATGATGGGGTTACACCCTTGTTCAGTAGGAAAGGACTTTGAAAAGCAGTTGTATGAGGTAGAAGAGCTGGTTGCGAAGGAAAAATTTTGTGCCATTGGTGAAATGGGTACTGACCTTTACTGGGACAAGACTTTTTTCGAACAACAAAAGGAGGCGTTCAAAATCCAAAGTGAGCTAGCACTCAAACACGATCTACCCATCGTTATCCATTGTCGTGAATCCATTGATGAGACGATCGAACTTGTCAAACCATTTGCAGACAGGGGGTTGAAAGGAGTGTTCCATTGTTTTACAGGATCGGTAGAACAAGCAGAGCTTATTATTGGAATGAATTTTCAGCTAGGTTTGGGGGGTGTTACGACCTTTAAGAATGGAGGAATGGAGCCTGTAATCAAAAAAGTGTCACTAGAACACATAATGTTGGAGACTGACAGTCCATATTTAGCTCCAATACCGAACCGTGGAAAGCGAAATGAGCCCGTTTATGTAAAACTAGTGGCCAAAAAAATCGCAGAGGTTCTTGATAAAGAAGTCGAAGAAATTGGAGAAATTACGAGTCGTAACAGCAAAAACCTTTTCAAATACCCATGAATTACAAGATTGTCAACATCAGAACCACTGCCAGTGTTGACCCGGTAGATTCCGTACTGATTATCTATACAGGAGGTACTTTTGGTATGGCCTATGATGATTCTGGGTCTTTGGCACCATTCAATTTCGGTAGAGTTATAGATCGCGTGCCTGAGCTGCGGGGTTTAGAATTGAAGTTGACAGTGATATCGTTTCCAGAGCCGCGGGATTCGTCCAATATCAATTACAAGGACTGGCAGGATATGGCCTATATCATTTATGAGAATTACTCTCAATATGATGGCTTTGTGATCCTTCATGGGACTGACACGATGGCATTCAGCGCTTCCGCATTGTCTTATATGCTGAAGGGGTTAAACAAGCCAGTAATCTTTACTGGAGCGCAGATTCCTATTGGTTCCATTCGTTCTGATGCAAGGGAAAACCTGATCACTGCTCTAGAAATTGCATCCGCAAAGAATGGCAATGTGCCAATGGTGAATGAGGTGTGTATCTACTTCAACTACTTCTTACTCAGAGGGAATCGTTCTCAGAAAATACGAAGTAGTACGTTTGCAGCGTTCCAATCACAGAACTATCCCTTTTTAGCTGAATCAGGAATAGAGATTGAGTATAGACAAAATTACATGGCGCCACACGACCCAACTGCGAAGTTGAAGTTGATGAAAAAGTTTAATGACAATGTGGCCATTTTAAAAATTTTCCCAAGCATTAATCAAGCAACGGTAGAGAGTTTCTTTAATATTAAGGGATTGAAAGGTATTATCCTGGAAACTTATGGTTCTGGAAATACCATGAACTTTGACTGGTTTCTCAAAATACTGGAGAATGAAGTGGCAAAAGATATCGTCATTTACAACGTGAGCCAGTGCAGTGGTGGAGAGGTGATTCAGGGGAGATATGAGACAAGTAAGCGATTAAATGATATCGGAGTTGTCAGTGGAGGTGATATTACCACCGAGGCAGCGATCTCAAAGCTTATGTTTCTTCTGGGAAATGAGAAAAATACGGCCTCTGTCAAAAGAAAATTGGCTAAACCGCTAAATGGCGAAATGGATAATTGAAGTTTTTCGAATTGAAATATAAATTTGCATAACCTTTATTTTATTAATTTCTTTGTTGGCTTGTAAAATAGGTCAGGTACCGAAACAGAGAGGTGGCCGAGCGGTCGAAGGCGCACGCTTGGAAAGCGTGTATACCCCAAAAGGGTATCGGGGGTTCGAATCCCTTCCTCTCTGCTGAGTTCTTGAATTATTGATATATTTACGAATCTTACATAAAATTTAAACTTAACCGAAGACTACGAGACAGATTATGAAACAGTTATTATCTCTTTTGATGTTGGCAGGTGTTTTCACCTTTTCTTCAGTGAATGCATTCGCACAAGAAAGCCCAGAAGTGGAGTCAGATTCACTTGAAGCGGTCGATAGTACGATGGCGATGGAAGAAGAACCAGTGGCAGCCATTGCTGAAGAAATCGTGGAACCTGTAGAGGAAGAAGCAGAACCTGGTTTTCATCAAGTTGTAAAAGAACAATTTATTGATGGTGGACCAACGTTCATGGGTATCGTGTTGCTTTGTTTGATCTTAGGTCTTGCGGTAGCAATAGAAAGAATTATCCACTTAAACCTTGCAACGACTAATGTAAAGAAGCTTCTAAGTAATGTAGAAAGCGCTCTTTCATCAGGTGGTGTTGAGGCTGCTAAGGAAGTATGTAGAAATACAAGAGGACCTGTAGCATCTATCTTTGTACAAGGTATGATGAGAATGTCTGAGGGTATTGAGATGGTTGAAAAATCAATCATTGCATACGGATCAGTAGAGATGGGTAAATTAGAAAAAGGAATGGTTTGGATTTCCCTTTTCATCTCACTAGCACCGATGCTTGGTTTCATGGGTACAGTAATTGGTATGATTGATGCATTCGATGCTATCGCAGAGGCTGGAGACGTTTCTCCTTCACTAGTAGCAGGTGGTATCAAAGTAGCACTTTTGACTACTGTAGGTGGTTTGATCGTTGCTGTTATACTTCAGTTGTTCTACAACTACCTGGTATCTAAAATCGATTCACTTGTAAACAGCATGGAAGATGCTTCTATCTCTCTTGTTGACATGCTTGTGAAGCACAATCTTTCTAAATAATCACATTAAACTTAACTGACATATGGATATTATAGATGTTGGTATTTACACTGGTTACCTATTGATTGCACTTTGTGCACTTTCAGCAGTAGTAATACCTATTATACAATCATTTGGCGATCCACAAACACTTATTAAGTCAGGAATAGGTTTAGGTGCGATTTTGATTGTGTTCCTTATTGGATATGCGCTGGCTGATACTTCAGCGGCTACCAAAGAGGTGACAGAAGGCACAGCCAAATTATCAGGTGCTGGTCTTATTGCGATGTACATGTTTTTCTTCATCGCTTTGATTGGAATCGTATATACTGAAATTTCAAAACTGATTAAATAATGCCAAGAGGTAAAAAAAGACAACCAGCTGAGGTAAGCTCAGGGTCGATGGCCGACATTGCGTTTCTTTTGCTTATTTTCTTTTTGGTGACTACCACTATAGCAAATGACAAAGGTATCGCAATGCGACTGCCTCCTAAACCGGACCCGAATGAGCCACCACCAGAGGTGACTAAAAACGACAAGAATATTTATAAAATTCTTGCAAACTCCGGAGATCAATTGCTAGTAGAAGATGAACCATACAAAGCAGGTATGGATCAATTGAAACAAGATGTGAAAGAGTTCATTTTGAACTTTGGATCTCCAGGTGAGGAAGGAATTCAGATTTATAACAGTCTTCCTTCTGCATTGAAATCGAAGATCAATCAGTTCGGTAGACGAACTGATTCATCGGATGATCCTACGGAATGCGTAGTGTCATTTAAAGCAGCGCGTGGTACAAGTTATGAAGTGTTCATAGAAGTGTTAGACGCGATTAATGGAGCATATAATGAAGTATATGCCGAACGAGTAGGTATTACTGTAGAAGAATGGTTGGCCTTGGATCGTGAGGATGATATCCAAAACGACATGTACCAAAAGGCTCGTCAGGGTATTCCACGGGCGATATCAATTGCTGAACCGAATTAAATTACTGGATTATGTCAAAATTTAAAAAGAGTTCGAATACGCAGCAGGAGATACCTACAGCAGCACTACCTGATATTATCTTTATGCTTTTGTTCTTCTTCATGGTAACTACCGTGATGAGAGAAACTGATATAATGGTGAAGCAGCAGCTTCCAAAAGCAACTCAGCTTACAAAAATCGAGCGCAAGTCTTTGGTGAGCTATGTATACATAGGGGAGCCTAAAAATGTTTCTCTTTTTGGTAACGAACCAAAAGTGCAGACAAACGATAACTTTGTTGAAATTCCAGATATCGTATTGTTCGTTAACCAGGAAAAAGATAAGCTTTCCGAGGCTGAGAGAGATAAAATCACCATGTCGCTAAAAGTAGATGTGGGAGTGAAAATGGGTATCGTATCTGATGTGCAACAGGAATTTAGAGAAGCTAATGCTTTGAAGGTTCTTTACAGCTCAATCAAGCGAGCAGAAGAATAGAGATTAGTGAAATATTATATTAAAAGGGGAGTTCAATTGAACTCCCCTTTTTTATTTCTGCTCTTCAAGAAATGATTTTGTAGATTCTAAAAGTTCTTCTAGTTTCTCCGAAGATTCTTTTCTGAGTTTACTCAACTCGTCTTGCATATCCTCAAATTCTTTATCTGAGGATTTTTTCACTTTGCGAATTGTACGTTTGATCTTCTCACGTTCATCCTCAATGCGGTTAATACTCTTAGTTACTTGATATGTCGCATCCTTCTGGATGCTTTTGGCTTCTTGTCGAACCTGATCTAGTTCTTTTTCCAAATCCTGTTGCTTTTTTTCCAGGTCCTGGACAATTTCTTCTTTCGTCCACTTTTGGCCCTTACCTTCTTTGTTCTCGCAAGAGAAAAGGAAAATGGAGGAAGTAAGAATACAAAGGGTTAAGATTTGACTACTTAGATTCATGGATAGTTAATTGTTCTTTCATGAGTTCGTAAGACGACCCAACTATAAAAGATTTATCCGAAGATAAGATAATGGGTGTTTTCATTTTTGACGGATCAACCGATAATACTCTAATAAGTTCTTCATCAGTAAATTGCTCATAGGCTGTTGCCGCTCGGTCCCTATAAAGATCCTTAATAGCAACATTAAGACTATCAGCTATTTCCACTATTTGTTTTGGAGTCAGATGATCCTTATGAATGTCCTTTTCGTTGATTTTAACATGATCAATAGATAAGGCGTAACCTTTAGCTGTCTTATCTTGAATCATATTGCTATTGTAAATAAACAAGTATTCTCCTTCACTAATCTTCATGTTATTCAATGTTTGTTACAAATTAGTAACACATGATAACGGGTGGATGTTTAATTAGCCTACATAGATTGTTTTTGCATTCACAAACTCCTTAATGCCAAGAGGAGAAAGTTCTCGCCCATAGCCACTCGATTTTACGCCTCCGAATGGTAATCGAGGATCTGATTTTACAAAGTCATTGATATATACACAGCCCGCTTCAATACCTCTGGACAGGTAAATGGCCCTTTCAGTGTCTTGGGTAAATATTGCCGCACCTAGACCATATGCGGTATCGTTTGCTATGTCGATGGCGTGATGCTCATCTTTGGCCATGATGATTGATGCCACCGGACCAAATAGCTCCTTATTGAATGCAGGCATTCCTTCCGAGACATGTGAAAGTAGTGTTGCAGGGTAATAATACCCTGTAGTGTCCGGGATTTTGCCTCCGAGTAGACATTTCGCCCCTGCATTAATTGATTGAGTTACTTGCTGGTGTAACTGTTCTCGTAAATCGGTTCGAGCCATTGTGCCTAGAGAATACTCCCCTGATAGAGGGTCTCCAAACCTTTTTTGCGACATCCACATTCGAACCTTTTCAGTAAATTCATCAGCATTCTTCTCCGTTACAATAAATCGTTTAGCAGCGATACAGCTTTGACCCGTATTGATAAGTCGTCCAGTTACACATTTATCTGCTGCCAGGGTAAGATCCGCATCGTCTAGAATGACATATGGATCACTTCCACCAAGTTCTAGGACGGTTTTCTTAAGGTATTTGCCAGATAGAGCGGCTACTGATTTTCCAGCTTTTGTTGATCCGGTTAAGGTAACTCCAGCTACTTGATCGCTGCTGATGATTGCTTCCACATGATCAGTATGCGCTAAAATGGTGGTAAAAGCGCCTTCAGGGAATCCAGCTTCGAGGAAAATTTCTTGAATTTTTAAAGCACAGCCTGTCGTGTTGGGTGAATGTTTTAGAAGCCCCGTATTTCCTGCAACCAGGTTGGGCGCCGCAAATCGAAATACTTGCCAAAAAGGGAAGTTCCATGGCATAATGGCAAGAATGAGCCCTATCGGGTCATAGGAAATAAAGGATTTCTTGGCATCTGATTGTATCAATTCGTCTTGAAGAAAGTTGTCGCCATTCTCCGCATAATACTCACATACTAAAGCGCATTTTTCGATTTCAGCCTGACTTTGATCTAGTGGCTTACCCATTTCAATAGTTATTAACCGGCTGAGCGGGATTTGCTTTTCCCGCAGAATCTTGGCTACATTCATCAGCAACTCGGAACGTTGGGCAATTGGTGTTTTACGCCAGGATGTCCATGTTTTATAAGAGTTGGCTACTTTTCCCTCTAAAACGACGGGAGACTGATAGCTGTAAGTAGAGACTATTTCTTCAGTTGCAGGGTTGATTGTATGGAATTCTTGCATTATGCACTTACTTTATGTTCTAAATAGGGGATCCAGTCTTCACAGAGTAGTTTAGACGAGAACCTTAAGAACATAACATAGGATGGTCTTATTGGTTTTTTGGCGAGTTGAAGACCTACTTCTTCAGGAGCGTAATTCCCTTTTTGTGCATTGCAATTTTTACATGCAGTTACCAGGTTGGTCCAGGTGGATTTACCTCCTTTAGATTTTGGGATCAGGTGGTCTAGTGTGAGATCTTTATTCGAGCCACAGTACTGGCAGGAGTGATTGTCTCTTTTGAAAACATTGTGTCGAGTGAGTACGACACTTTTGTAAGGGACGTGGATGTATTGGCGTATTTTAATTACGCTGGGGTAAGGAAATGAATTCTGAACGGTCCTGAGACGTTTGTTTTTTACATCAGAAACCATATCCGCTTTATCGAGGTACATCAGCAGAAAAGCCCGTTCAGTCGTGCATACTGTAAGTGGGGTGAAATCTGCATTTAGTACTAATACGGACATTTTAAATACGCATTCGTTTTAGTTCTCGATCCTGGTCTTTCTTTTTAATACTATCTCGCTTGTCAAATAACTTCTTACCGCGAGCAACTGCTATTTCTAGCTTGGCATACCCTCTCTTATTGATATAGATCTTGGTAGGCACTATTGTGAGGCCCTTCTCTTCAGTTTTAGATTGGATCTTTTCAATCTCTCTCTTTTTAATGAGAAGTTTTCGTTCACGATCGATCTGGTGATTGGCAAACGAACTATTTGAATAAGGAGAAATATTCATCCCTTTAATAAAGAGCTCCCCCTTATTGATATAGCAATAACCTTCCTGAACAGAAGCTTTTCCTTCTCTAATTGATTTGATCTCTGTTCCTTTCAAAACGATTCCAACCTCGTATTTATCCAAAAATTCGTATTCATAGCTTGCCTTGCGGTTTCTAATCTGTATGTTATCCGAAAATCTGGTTTTTTCTTTAGCCATATTTAATTGAGTCTCTCTAAAAACT